>DAOUAB010000220.1:0-4620 GCA_034434015.1 Anaerolineales bacterium | reverse complement strand
GCGGGTTGTACGCTCCGAGCGCGAACTGCGCCAGGATGGCGAAGGCCAGCGCGCCGGTCGCCCAGCGCGGCGCGGCGGCGGGCGCCCCCAGCCAGCCGCGGGCCAGCAGCGCCGGCGCCAGGCACAGGAACGCGTAGACCGGCATGAGATTGTTCAGGTTGCCGCCGACCGGCGCGCGGCCCAGCCCGCTGACGACCACGGCCGCGGCGGCGCCCAGCAGCCAGGGCTGCGCCGCCGCCAACCGCCGGGTTCCATGGCCTCGCCAGGTCCAGAGCGCCGCCGCGCACATCAGCAGGCTGAGAACGGCCATCACGCCCAAGAGTTCGGCCCCGAAGTAGCGCAGCACGCGGCCGGATTCGACCGGGTTGGCCGTGGCGAGCGCAAACGTGTGGAACGTGAACCAGCCGCCGGTGAGCCGGTCGAACAGCCAGTAAGGCAGCGCCGTCAGGGCCGCGAACAGGCCCGCCCATAACCCGGCGCGGCGCCCGCCGTGCCTCGCCAGCAATGCGGCGCAGAGCGCGCCGGCGAAGAGCACGGCCGTCTGTTTGGTGAAGAACGCCAGGGCCAGGAGTGCGGCCGAGGCCGCCGCGCCGCGCCGGGTCCCGCCCGAGTACACGCCGGCCGTCCAGCCGGCCAGCGTCAGGGCGACGTACAGCGCATCGACCCGCGCCAGTTCGTACCAGAAACCCGTGATCCTGACGCCGCCGAGGTACAGCCCGGCGCAGGCCAGGGCCAGCCAGGCGCGCCCGCTCTCGCGGTGCGTGATCCAGCTGATCAGGCCCGCGGTCGTCAGTGTGGCCGTGAAAGAGAGCAGGCGCAGTGCGATGTAACTCGGGCCGGTGAGAGTCAACAGCAGGCCGCCCAGCCAGGTGTAGAGCGGCATGTAAACGTTCGGGGCGAAGTCGGCGTTGGGCGGGACGAAGACCGGCAGGCCCTGGGCGTGCTGCCAGGCCTGCATCAGCATCCCGTTCTCGATGAAGTCTAAATCATAAGGGTATAAGAGGCGCGGCCAGGCCGTGAACAGATAGAGGCCCGTGAACAGACCGGCGGCGGCTACGGCCAGGGCGGTCGGGCTCGCGATCAGCCGCAGTTGCGTCAGGCTCCGTTTTGTCAATTGAGCCAAATTCGGTAGCCTTTTTCCCCAAACGTGATATTATCTCGCCGTCCTCAGTCACCACTTCGGGGAGCAGATGCATGAGCGCCAGTAATTGGATCGGCCGCTCGATCGGCGGCCGGTATCAGGTTGAAGCCTTGCTCGGGCAGGGCGGCATGTCGGCCGTTTACCGGGCGCTGGACCCGAACCTGCGGCGCACGGTTGCCGTCAAGCTCATCCACCCGCATCTGTCCAGCGACCCGGAATTCGTGCGGCGCTTCGAGCAGGAGGCGGCGGCGGTCGCGCAGCTCCGCCATCCCAACATCATCCAGGTCTTCGACTTCAACCACGACGCCGAAGTGTACTACATGGTGCTTGAGTTCGTGGCCGGCGAGACGCTTCAGGCCCGGCTCAAGGCCGCGCACGCCGCCAATCAACGCCTGCCGCTGGACCAGGCGATCTTTATCATGGCCACGGTCTGCGACGCCGTGGAGTACGCGCACCGGCGCGGCATGATCCACCGCGACCTCAAGCCCGCCAACGTCATGCTGGACCCGCACGGCCAGCCGATCCTGATGGACTTTGGCGTGGCCAAGATGGTCGGCGGCCAGCAGCACACAGCCACCGGCGCCATCGTCGGCACCGTCTCGTACATGTCCCCGGAGCAAATCCGGGGCATGAAGGTGGACGAGCGCGCCGACATTTACTCGCTCGGGATCATGTTGTACGAGATGACGGCCGGCCGGCCGCCGTTCGAGGGCGACTCGGCCATGACCGTCATGTTCAAGCACGTCAACGAGCCGCCGCCCGACATCCAGCAATATAACGCCGCTATCCCGGATGAGTTGAAGGCGATCATCCAGAAGGCCCTGACCAAGGAGCCGGGCGACCGTTTTGCGACGGCCGCCGACATGGCGCGCGCGCTGCGCGGCTTACCGTTGGTGAAGACCATGCCGGCGCCGCCAGCCGCGCCTACGCCCCCGGCCGCGCCCGAGAAAGAGGCCGCGCCGGCCCAGCCCGCGCACACCGTGCCCGACAGGGCGGCCGCATCGCCGCCGCCGCCCTCCGTCCCCGAGAAGGCCGCCGCGCCGCCCGCGCCCTCTCAACCGGCGCACACCCTGCCTGACCAGGTTGCGCCTCCGGCGTCGCCGGCCTCCCCTGAGAAGGCCGCCGTGTCTCAGCCGCCGGCCACTGCGCCGGACAAACCGGCCGCGCCCCCGGCTAAGCCGCCCGTCACGCGATCGCCCGAGGCCGCGCCCAAACCAGAAGCCGCACGGCCGGCATCCCAGCCGGCCACTCCGGCTACTGCGCCCCAGCCGGCCCCGGCGGGGCGGCCCGCCGCGCGCCCCCCCGCATCGGCCACACCCCCTGTATCGGCGCCACCGCCCGCGTCGAAGCCTGCCGGGCCCGCTGCCCGGCCCGCGCCGACGACACCGGCTGCGCCCAAAGCCGAACCGGCCCCGGCCAAACCGGGCGGCCTGCCCACCGGCGTGCTGGTCGGCGGCGGCCTCGTTGCGGCCCTGCTCTGCGTGGGCGTCATCGCCGGCGCGTTCCTGTTCAGCAACTCGCTGAGCCAGGGCGGCGCCACAGCGACCGTGACCGCGGCGGCGGCCGTCCCCGAGGCCAGTGCCACGCCGCCGGCCGGCGAGACGATCCAGCCGACCGCGCCCGCCGCGGCAACCACGCCGCCCACGGCGACCCTCGCGCCTACCGAGGCGGCCACGCCCACGCCCGAGCCGACGGCGACGGCCACCGAGATCGTGCCCCCGGCGGGCATGGCCCTCGCGCCCGGCGGCACGTTCAACATGGGTTCCGCCGATGGCCGGGCCGACGAGCGCCCGGTCCATGCCGTGACCCTGCGGCCGTTCTTTATCGATCTCTTCGAGGTCACCAACGCCCGCTACCGGGCCTGCGTGGAGGCCGGCAGATGCGCGCCCCCCGCCGTGCGCAGTTCGCCGACGCGCGGCGACTACTTCACGCGCGAGGAGTTCAACGACTTCCCCGTGATCCAGGTGACGTGGGAGCAGGCGGCGGCGTTCTGTGCGTTCGAGGGCAAGCGCCTGCCGACTGAGGCCGAGTGGGAATTTGCGGCGCGCGGCGGCGGGGACCGGCGCTACCCGTGGGGCGACGACTTCGACGCGGCGCGCGTCCCGTCCCGGGCCGGCGACACCGTGCGGGTGGGGTCGCTCGACAACGCCAGCCCGTTCGGCGTGTTCGACCTGGCCGGCAACGTCACCGAATGGGTGGCCGACTTCTACGGGCCCTACGCCGACGGGCCGGTTGAGAACCCCACCGGGCCGGCGCAGGGACAGCAGCGCGTGATCCGCGGCGGCTCGTACGGCACCGCGGACGGGAGCGTGTATACCACCACGCGCCGCTTCCGCCAGGCCCCCGGCGTGCGCGACGTGGACATCGGCTTCCGCTGCGCGCAGGACGCGCCGTAGCCGGTCGCTTTTCGAGTTTTGTGTAAACCCGTTTCTCCGTTTCCCCAGCCGTTGTCCGTCCGCCGCAACAAAAACGGGAGCCGCTCCGGCGGCTCCCGTTTCGTTTGCGGATGGCCGGCCGCGTTCAGCGGATGGCCGTCTCGGTCGCCTTGTCGAACAGGTGCATGTTGTCCAGGTTCATAGCCACCTGGACCTTGTCCCCGATCCGGGCGCGGGTGCGCGGGTCAACGCGCGCCACGTAGCTCTTGTCGCCGCTCTTCAGGTACAGGTAGACCTCGTTGCCCATCAGCTCGGTGACCTCCACCAGCGCTTCCACCGGCGCCTGGTGCACCCCCGGCGGCAGGTAATGCGGGTCGTGGATGTCTTCCGGCCGCACGCCCAGGATCACCGGTTTGCCGACGTGCGACATGTACAGGCCCTTGCGCTCGTCCGGCACGCGCACGGCGAACGCGCCGGCGTCCACCACGACGCCCCCGTCCGACTGGACGAGCTTGGCGTCGAAGAAATTCATGCTCGGCGAGCCGATAAAGCCGGCCACAAAGACGTTGTTGGGTTTGTCGTACAGTTGCTGCGGGCTGTCGAGCTGCTGCAGGATGCCGTCCTTCATCACCGCGATGCGCGTGGCCATGGTCATGGCCTCCACCTGGTCGTGCGTGACGTAGATGAAGGTGGTCTTCAGGCGCTGGTGCAGCTTGCTGATCTCCGCCCGCGTCTGCACGCGCAGCTTGGCGTCCAGGTTGGAGAGCGGCTCGTCGAACAGGAAGACGGCCGGCTCGCGGACGATGGCGCGGCCCACCGCCACGCGCTGGCGCTGGCCGCCGGAGAGCTGCTTGGGCTTGCGGTTGAGCAGGTGGCCGATGCCCAGGATTTCGGCCGCTTCCTTCACGCGCCGATCGATCTCCTGCTTGGGGGTCTTGCGCAGCTTCAGGCCGAAGGCCATGTTGTCGTACACGCTCATGTGCGGGTAGAGCGCGTAGCTCTGGAAGACCATCGCGATGTCGCGGTCCTTGGGCGCGATGTTGGTCACATCGCGCCCAAGGACCGCGACATCGCGATGGTCTTCCAGAGCTACGCGCTCTACCC
>DAOUAB010000219.1:0-2862 GCA_034434015.1 Anaerolineales bacterium | reverse complement strand
TCGATCCATTTGAGCGCCTCGAGCGGCGGGAGGCCCCAGTTGGTCGGGCAGCTGGAGAGCAGCTCCACCAGCGCAAAACCCAGGCCGGCTTGCTGGACCTGGAAGGCCGTGCGGATGGCCTTCCGGGCGCGGTTGATCTCTTTGACGTTGTGCAGGCTGCGGCGCACGACATAGGCCGCGCCCGGCATCCCGGCCAGCATCTCGGCCATGCGCAGCGGCATGCCCATCGTCTCCACATCGCGCCCGCACGGCGACGACGTGGTCTTCTGGCCGGGCAGGGTGGTGGGCGCCATCTGGCCGCCGGTCATGCCGTAGATCGCGTTGTTGATGAAGATGACGGTGATATTCTCGCCGCGCGCCGCGCAGTGCGTGATCTCGGACAGGCCGATGGAGGCCAGGTCGCCGTCGCCCTGGTACGTGAAGACGATGCGCTCCGGCAGGACACGCTTGATGCCGGTGGCCATGGCCGGCGCCCGGCCGTGCGCGGCCTCGGCGAAGTCCACGTTGAAGTAGTTGTAGGCAAACACCGCGCAGCCGACCGGCGCGACGCCGATGGTCCGCTCGCGCAGGCCCAGTTCGTCGATGACCTCCGCCACCAGCTTGTGGGCGACGCCGTGCGTGCAGCCGGGGCAGTAGTGCGTGACGGTCTCCGCCAGGGCCTGCGGCCGGGTGTAGACGATCTCTTCCTGAAGTTGCGTATCCGCCAGCATTTTGGCTCCTTGTCGGGGTGGCTCAGCCCGGCTGCCCGTCCAGGGGCAGGCAGCTCACCGGCGAGTGGCGCGGCGTGTGGCCGAACTCGGCCGCTATCCGCTTGATCTGTTCCAGGATCTCATCCGGCAGCGGCGCCACGCCGCCCATGCGCCCATAGAACTTCACCGGGACCTTGCCGTTCACGGCCAGCCGCACATCGTCCAGCATCTGGCCGGCGTTCATCTCCACCACCAGCAGGCCGCGCGCCCGGTCGGCCAGCTCGGCCAGCCGTTTCTCCGGGAACGGGAAGAGCGTGATCGGGCGATGCAGCCCGGCTTTGATCCCGAGCTCGCGCGCCTGCTTGACGGCGGTCTGGGCGACGCGCCCGGCGGTGCCGAAGCCCACCACGATCAACTCGGCGTCCTCGGTCTGGTACTCGTGGTAGCGCACCTCGGCCGCCGCGATCTGCGCGTACTTGGCTTGCAGCCTCTGGTTGAACTTCTCCTCGTCCTCGGGGACGATGTAAATCGAGGAGACGACGCGCTTCGGCCGCCCCTGGGCGCCGACCAGCGCCCACTCCGGCGCCGGGCCGTTCGATCCGCCGTTCAGCACGCTGCGCATGGGAGGCAGCTCGGCCGGCTCCATCAACTGACCGACGTTGCCATCCAGCAGGACCACGGCCACCATCCGGTACCGGTCGGCCAGGTCGAAGGCCAGACCGGTCAGGTCAATGGCCTCCTGCACGGTGGCGGGCGCCAGCACGATCATGCGAAAGTCGCCGTGGCCGCCGCCCTTGACGATCTGGTAATAGTCGCCCTGCGCGGGCGCGATGTTGCCCAGGCCGGGGCCGCCGCGCATCACGTCCACGAGCACACACGGGACCTCGGAGCCGGCGATGTAGGAGAGGCCCTCCATCATCAGGCTGACGCCGGGGCTGGATGAGGACGTCATCACGCGCCGGCCGGTGCAGGCCGCGCCGTAGACCATGTTGATGGCCGCGACCTCGCTCTCGGCCTGGAGGAAGGCCCGGCCCAGTTCCGGCATGCGGCGCGCCATGTATTCGAGCAATTCGGTCTGCGGCGTGATAGGGTAGCCGAAGTACGCCTGGACTCCGGCCCGAACGGCGGCTTCGGCAATCGCTTCATTACCTTTCAGAAGTTGCTTGGCCATGCGATATTTCCGGGGTGAGATAAAAAAGCCAGAGGGTCCGGGCTAAACGCTGACCTTCTGGCTTCGGATGACCGGCCGGTGGCTCCGGAAGACCGTGATGCAGGCGTCCGGACAGATGACGGCGCACAAGGTGCAGCCGGTGCAGCGCGCCGCCGGATCAACATATTCCGCCGGGTGATAGCCCCGCACGTTGAGGCGCTCCGGCGCTATCTGGATCAGTTCCTGCTGGCATACCGAAACGCACAGCGCGCAGCCTTTACAGCGCGCCTCGTCGATGACGATATGGCCTTTCGACATTAACGGCCTCCTTTGCCCACTTGTTCTGTTTTTAGCATAGTGGTCCTCCCCCGTCTGCCGTAGTGTCCTCCGTCACCCGCTCCTATAGACAAAGGTACCTGGCGCAGAGACATAAAGCCAGTCGGACAGGTGTTGACAGGTGGCACTTGGAGTCGCTGTCGATTCGCTTTATGCTCAGAGCAGGTTTGCCCCCAATGTGTGCGCCTTCAACCTGTGCAGGCCGGGCGCCCTGCCAGGTTGTCGACGATCTCCTGGCGGAAGATCGGAGGGAGGCCGCATGTTCCACAAAATCCTCGTCCCGCTCGATGGGTCCCTGGTCGCTGAAAACGCCATCGAAATTGCCTGCACGCTGGCCCGCGCCGCGCACGGCGGCGTGATCCTGCTGCGTGTGCCGACCGCGGCGGTGCTGTTTGTGCCGATGGCGGGCACGACCGGCGTGCTGTGGCCCGATCAGTCCCTGGTGTATTCGCGCCAGGAAGCGCGCAAATATCTGGCGGCTTTAGAGAAGACCTGGGCCAGCCCCGACGTGTCGGTGCGGACGCTGCTGCATGAGGGCGATGTGGCCAGTGTGATCGTGGACACGGCCGCGGCGGAGGGCGTGGACCTGATCTGCATGTCCACGCACGGCCACTCCGGCTTCACACGCTGGATGCTCGGCAGCACGACCGAGAAGATCCTGCGCGCGGCCCAGTGCCCGACGCTGGT
>DAOUAB010000218.1:0-5515 GCA_034434015.1 Anaerolineales bacterium | reverse complement strand
GAGAGGCGCGGAAGAACTGACGATGTGCGAATTCTGCGTCCAGCATGGCGACGGCCAGAAATGGTACCTGGCCATGCAAAACTACTCGCGCGACCTGCTCGACCAGGACGGCCGGCTGGATTACCTGGCGCGCTTCGCCAACGACTTCGAGACCAACATGCCGAAGACGCTGGCGCAGTTGGAGACGCTCTCCCGCACGCCCCTGCGCGGCCCGGCGCGGCCCTTCCTGAAATGGCGCCTGCAGCAGGACCACTACGGCCAGGTCGTCCCGCTGGAGGAGGTCGAGCAGATCCTGCGCCAGGTCGACGGGATTGCGCGCCTGCCGTGCGTCTGCCGGCGCGTCACCACCGGCCAGAAGGACGCGCGCTATTGCTTCGCGCTCACCGGCGACCCGCGCCTGGCCGAGGTCCTGGATGACTCGTTCAGCCTGGAATACCTGACGCCGGACGAGGCCATCGCGGCCGTCCGCCGGCTGGACGACGACGGCCTGGTCCACTCGGTGTGGACCTTCAAGACGCCGTATATCGGCGCGCTGTGCAACTGCGATCAGGACTGCGTCGCTTACCGCATCTGCCACGCGCGCGGCTACTTCCAGCTCTTCTTCCGGGCCGAGTTCGTGGCGCGCGTGGACCCGGACGCCTGCTCGGGCTGCAAGCAATGCCTGCGCCAGTGCCAGTTCGGGGCCATCCGCTTCTCGGCCGTCAACAAAAAAGTGGAGATCGACCCGCGCCAGTGCTACGGCTGCGGCGTCTGCCGCGCGGCATGCGCGAAGAACGCGATCACGCTGGAGAACCGGTCCGCCCACCCGGTGGCGGCGTCCATTTGGTGAGGGCGTTCGAGCGAGCGCCCGTCTGGTCGGGGCGCTCGGCCGAGCGCCCCTATGAGGAGAGGTGTCATGCCCGGTTTCACCCCTGGCCGGCGCTGGCAGCCGGCCTACCTGCCCTTCCACGACGAGCCCTTCATTGACCGCGTCGTCGAGACGCTCGAGCTGACGATCAAAGGCCCGCTCTTCGGCTGCCGGATGTGCGGCAACTGTCTGCTGCAGGAGACCGCCTTCATCTGCCCGATGGAGTGCCCCAAGGGTCTGCGCAACGGCCCGTGCGGCGGCTCCACGCCCGAGCACTGCTACGTGGACACGACGCGCCCGTGCATCTGGTACAAGATCTACGAGCGCGCCGAGAAGCTGGGCCGGGAAGAGAAACTCCTGGAGGTGCTGCCCCCGCTGGACTGGGAGAAGGTCGGCACGGACTCGTGGATGGACGTCTACCGCCACTGGCGGAAGAAGGGCGGGCTCAAGTTCACGTGGGACCTGTTGACGGCCCCGCCGGCGCAACGCGCGAAAGCCTGGGAGCAGTTCTTCTACGAAATTCGCCAGCCGGAGTGGTGGGGCGGCGACGACCAGCCGCACCCCGCGCCGCCGCACGAGCCGGTCTCGGAACTGGAGCGCAAACTGACGGCCGGCGAGTTCGTCGTCACCGCCGAGATCGCGCCGCCGCTGGCCGCCGCGCCGGACGAGGTGGTGAAGAAACTCAACCTGCTGCGCGGCTACATCGACGCCGCCAACTTCACCGACAACCCGTCGGCCACGCCGCGCATGTCGTCGCTGGTCTGCTCGGCCATCGCCGTCCAGCAGGGCCTGGAGCCCGTCATGCAGATCGCGGCCCGCGAGCGCACGCGCATGGGCGCGCAGAGCACCATCCTGGGCGCGGCCGCGCTCGGCATCCGCAACGTGCTGTGCCTCACCGGCGACCACCCGCGCGTCGGGCCGTCGCCGCACGGCCGCATGGACATCTGGGACCTGGACTCGATCCAGATGATCTGGATGTTCCGGCGCATGCGCGACGAGGGACGTTTCCTGGATACGCGCGAACTGAAGAACGCGCCGCCGCTCTTCATCGGCGCGGCCGGCTCGCCGTTCGCCGCCAACGAACGCATCCAGGCCCTGCGCGAGCAGAAGAAGGTCAACGCCGGCGCGCAGTTCTTCCAGACCAACCTGGTCTACGATGTGGAGGGCTTTGAACGCTGGCTGGCGGCCCTGGACAAGCGCGGCGTGCTCGGGCGCGTCTTCATCCTGGCCGGCCTCATGCCCATCCGTTCGCCCAAGGCGGCCCAGGCCATCGCCGCGGTGCCGGGCGTCAAGATGCCGGCCGCCCTCCTCGAACGCATGGCCCAGGCCGCCGACCCCAAGGAAGAGGGCGTGCAGATCACGCTCGAGATCGTGGACCGCGTCAAGCGCCTGCCCGGCGTCAACGGCGTGCATTTCATGTCGGTCGGCTGGGAGTCGATCGTGCCGCGGCTGGTGAAGGAAGCGGGGTTGCTGAAGCCCGCGCCGGTCCAGGCGCCGGCGGCCGGCTGACGTCATGCGCCTGCTCCTGCTCGCCGACGTCCACGCCAACTGGGAGGCCCTGCTCGGCCTCCAGCGCGCCGAGGCCCGGCCGGACGCCGTGCTCTTCGCCGGCGACGCCGTGGGCTACGGGCCGGACCCGGCGCCCTGCGTCCGCTGGCTGTTGACCCACGCCGCGGCGGCGGTGCGCGGCGACCACGACAACGCCCTCGTCGAAGGGACCAGCCGCGACTTCCACGGCGAGCTGGAGGAGGCCGCCCGCGAGACCCTGCTGCACGCCGGCGTCCTGCTGGGGCCGGACGACACGGCCGGCCTGCGGGGCTGGCCGCTGACCGCTGACCTGACCCTGGGCGGCGCCCGCTTTCACCTGGTGCACGGCACGCCCGCCGATCCCCTGACCGGCCGCCTGGACCCCGCCACCTGCCCGGAGGCCGAGTTGGAACGGCTGTTTGGCGCGCTGGAGGCCGATGTGATTGTGCTCGGCCACACCCACGTCCCGGCGCTGCGCCGGTTCAAAGACAAGCTCCTGGTCAACCCCGGCAGCCTCGGCCAGCCGCGTTACGGCGTCCCCGACGCCACGTACGCGGTGTGGGACGACGGCCGCCTCCAGATCAGGCACCTGCACTACGACCACGACGCCCCGAGGCAGCGGCTCCGGCTGAGCCCGCTCAGCCCGGAAGTGATCGAGCAGCTCAGCCGCGTCCTGGAGACCGGCCTGGTGTGAGGCGCGGCCCAGGCGGAGCAAGACTATGACCACCGGATCCATCCTCTACCTCTCGCGAAAGGATGTGGAGGCCTGCCAGCTGCCGATGCTCGAGATCATCGACGCGCTGGACGTGATGTTCAAAGAGAAGGGGCGCGGGAAGACGGAGATGCCGCCCAAACCCGGCATCCATCCCCGCCCGGACGCCTTCATCCACGCCATGCCGGCCTACATCCCCAGCCTGGAGGCCGCCGGCCTGAAGTGGGTGTCCGGTTACCCCGGCAACCAGGCCAGGGGACTGCCGTACATCAGCGGGCTGCTGATCCTGAACGATCCCGACACGGGCGTGCCGCTGGCCGTCATGGATTGCACCTGGATCACGGCCAAGCGCACCGGCGCGGCGACCGCCGTGGCGGCCCGCTATCTGGCCCGCCCGGACAGCGCCACCGTGGGCATCGTGGCCTGCGGCGTGCAGGGCCGCAGCAATCTGGAGGCCCTGGCCTGCCTCTTCCCGCTCCGGCGCGTGAAGGCGTACGATCTCTATCCCGAGATCGCCGAGCGATACGCCCGCGAAATGAGCCGGCAGCTTCAACTCGAGATCGAGCCGGTCCGGACGCTGGCGGAGGCCGTGAAGGGCCTGGACCTGGTGGTCACCAGCGGGCCGATCCTCAAACACCCCACGCCGCAGATCGAGGCCGGCTGGCTGGCGCCGGGCGCCTTCGCCTCGCCCGTGGATTTCGACTCGTCCTGGCAGGGCGCGGCGCTGCGCGAGGTGGACCGGCTGGCGACCGACGACCGCGCGCAGCTGCGCTACTACCGGCAGGAGGGCTACTTCCGGGACACGCCGGAGCCGTACGCCGACCTGGGCGAGATCGCGGCCGGCCTGAAACCCGGCCGCCAGTCGGCGGACGAGCGGACGATGAGCCTCAACCTGGGCCTGGCGCTGGACGACATCGTGACGGCCATCCGCGTCTACCACCGCGCCCGCGCGCTGGGCCTCGGCCGCGAGCTGCCCTTGTAGCGGCGCGCCGTGTCGCGCCCGCGCCGCTGGGTCGGCGCTTGTGAGCCTCTATAACCAGCGTCATGCCGGCGCAGGCCGGCATCCAGGCCCGGAGATTATTGAGATAACCACGCTTCTGAGCCCCGGCCTTCGCCGGGGCGGCAAGGAACGGTGGCGGGCCGAGGCTTGGCGGCCGGGAAATCAGCCCACATGGACGGGATAGTCCGGATATCACCGTCGCCAGGCCTTGGCGCCCCTGGCGTTCCTGGCGAGAGCCGTTTCCTCTCATAGCGAAAGTGATTCTGACTCACACAGGAGGCTTCCATGTCTGATCGCAAGAAGGTCACGCTCCCGACCCTGATGAAGAAGATGGCCGACGGCGTGCCGATCACCTTCATCACCTGTTACGACTACGCCATGGCCTACCTCGTCGAGCAGGCCGGCGTGGACATGGTCCTGGTCGGCGACAGTCTGGGCATGACCATGCTCGGCTACGAGGGCACACTGCCGGTGACCATGGACGACATGATCCGGCACGCCGCCGCCGTCCGGCGCGGCTCGCCCACCTCGTGGCTGATCGGCGACATGCCGTACATGTCCTACCAGCCGTCGGACGAGGCCGCCGTCCGCAACGCCGGGCGCTTCATGGCCGAGGCCGGCTGCGACGCCGTCAAACTGGAAGGCGGCGCGGAGATGGCGGGGCGCATGGCCGCCATCGCCCGGTGCGGCATCCCGGTCATGGGCCACCTGGGCCTCACGCCGCAGAGCGTCAGCGCGCTGGGCGGCTTCCGCGTGCAAGGCAAAGACGCCGCCCGCGCCAAGAAGATCGTGGACGACGCCAGGGCCCTGGAGGACGCCGGCGCCTTCAGCATCCTGCTGGAGATGGTGCCGGACCGCGTCTGCGAGCTGATCACCGAGCGCGCCGGCATCCCCATCATCAGCCTGGGCTCCGGCCCGTACGCGCACGGCCAGCTCCTGATCTTCCACGACATGTTCGGCCTGTACCCGCGCTTCAAGCCGAAGATGGCCAAGGTCTACGGCAACGCCGGCGAGGTGATCCTCAACGGCCTCAAGCAGTACGTGGCCGAAGTGACCGGCCGCCAGTTCCCGCAGGCCGAGCACTGGTTCGGCATCCCGGACGACCAGTTGGCCGAGCTGAAGCGTCTTCTTGACCAGGAGCACGGCGAGCGCGTCGCGTAGGAGGCTCACGGGTTGAGACGCACCACAGCGCGTCTCAACCCGCATCCATTCGCTCTTGATAACTTCAAAACCTGTTCCGATCACGTGCAGAGGCGGTTATCCTTCAATCTGCCCGACACCGGCGCTCGCCCCTTACCCAGGGGCAGCCAACGCAGTGACCGCAATCCCAACGGCTACGCCATGCTCGCCCCTTTCCGCCCAGACTTCGCCGCCACGTCCGTCGGCAGCCTGCCGCACACGGACCCGGCCGCCGCCTGCGACCTGATCC
>DAOUAB010000217.1:0-7594 GCA_034434015.1 Anaerolineales bacterium | reverse complement strand
TGGACTTCGACCAGCCGCCGCCGCCGCCCGCCGACGACCCGGGCACGGTGCGCGCCGATCTGGGGGTGGGCGCCGGCGAGCGCCTCTTCCTCCAGCCGACGCGCGTCATCCAGCGCAAAGGCATCGAGCACGCTATCGAGCTGACGCGCCGCCTGGGCTTCCCGGCCAAGCTCATCATCTCGCACGCCGCCGGGGACGAGGGGACGGAATACGAGCAGCGCGTGCGCGAGTTCGCGCACCTGCTCGGCGTCGACGTGCGCTTCGAGGCCGCGCTGGTCGGCGAACGGCGCGGCGTCACGCCGGACGGCCGCCGCGTCTACAGCCTCGGCGACGTCTACCCGCACGCCGACCTGGTGACGTACCCGTCCAGCCTGGAGGGCTTCGGCAACGCTTTTCTGGAGGCCGTCTACTACCGGCGCCCGATCGTGGTGAACAATTACTCGATCTACGAAGTCGATATCAAGCCGAAAGGTTTCCGGACCATCTGGTTCGACGGCTTCATCAGCGAGGCCACCCTGCGCCAGGCCCGCCACATCCTGGAGAACCCGGCCGAGGCCGAGGCCTGGGCCGAGCAGAACTACCAGCTGGCGCGGCGGCACTTTTCTTTCTCGGTGCTGGAACGCCGCCTGCAGGCGCTGCTCGGCGACTGTTTTGGGTACGCGGACTGACATGCGCATCGCCCTGCTCCACCACTCGGCCCCGCCGGTCGTCGGCGGCGTGGAAGCCGTCCTGGCCCACCAGGCGCGCCTGCTGGCCGAGGCCGGGCATGCCGTCGCCATCGTCGCCGCGCGCGGGGAACAGACCCATCCGCGCGTGCCGTTCGTGTCGATCCCGCTCGCGGATTCGCGGCACCCGGTGGTCATGGAAGTTAAAACCGAGCTGGACGCCGGCCGTGTGCCGGCCGGCTTCGAGCCGCTGTGCGCGCGCCTGGCGGCCGAGCTGGCGCAGGCGCTGGCCGGGTTCGACGTGCTCATCGCGCATAACGTCTGCTCGCTCAACAAGAACCTGGCCCTGACCGAGGCGCTGCGGCGCCTCAACGGCGCGCCCGGCTTCCCCAGGCTGATCGCCTGGCACCACGACCTGGCCTGGACGACGCCGCGCTACCGGCCGGAGCTGCACGCCGGCCCGCCGTGGGACCTGCTGCGGACGGCCTGGCCCGGCGTGGCGCAGGTGGTCGTCTCGGCGCTGCGCCAGCAGGAACTGGCGGAGCTGATGGGGCTGCCAGCCGGCGCCATCCGCGTGATCCCGAACGGCATGGACGTGGCGCAGTTGTTCAAGCTGGAAGCCCTGACGCAGTCCCTCGTCCGGCGCACCCGGCTGCTGACGGCTGTGCCCATCCTGCTGCTGCCGGTGCGCCTCACGCCGCGCAAGAACATCGAGCTGGCGCTGCGGACGCTGGCCGAGCTCCGGCGGACCGCGCCTGCCGCCGCCCTGCTGGTCACCGGGCCGCTCGGCCCGCACAACCCCAGGAACATCGAGTACTTCGACCGGCTGCGCGCGCTGCGTTCGGAGCTGCACCTGGCCGAGGCCGCCCACTTCCTGGCCGAGCTGCACGACGGCTACCTGCCGGACGCCGTCATCGCCGATTTCTACCGGCTGGCGGACGCCCTGTTCCTGCCCAGCCGCGAGGAGGGCTTCGGCCTGCCGGTCCTGGAGGCGGCTTTCAACCATCTGCCGGTCCTGTGCGCCGACCTGCCGCCGTTGCGCGCCCTGGGTGGTCCGGAGGCCGCCTACTTCTCGCCGGACGCCGACCCGGCGGCGGTCGCCGACCTGATCCGAAAGCGGCTGGACGGCGACCCCGCCTACCGCCTCGCCGTCCGGGCGCGGGCCGAACTGACCTGGGAGCAAATTTACGCCCGCCACATCGCCCCCCTGCTCGAGACCGTCATGGCGAGCGGAGGCCAGGAGCGCCGACATGACCCGTAGACCGTTCTTCCCCTCTTTGCAGCGTGTGCTGGTGCCCGTCCTCCCCGGCTACGAGGGCGGCGCCGCTTTGCAGGCGGCGTGCGCCCTGGCGCCCGAAGCGTGGCTGGTCGGCGTGGTGCCGCTGGAAGCGGGCGAGTCGCTCAGCGCCAGCCTCCCCCAAGTCCAGACCATCCGGCGCCGGATACGCAAGCTGGCCGGCCCCAAGGAAGTGCGCGCCCACAGTAAAGTGCTGGTGGCGCATCAGCCCTGGAACGAGCTGCGCCAGTTCATCCAGGCCGAGGAGCCGGACCTGTTGCTGCTGGAGTGGCCCGGGCACCTGGAGGCGCTCGGCGTGGCGGCCGCCGACGTGCTGACCCATCCGCCCTGCGACATCGCGCTGCTGCGCGGCCCGTTCCCCGGCGCCGCGCCGCGCGTGCTGGTCCCGGTGCGCGGCGGCCCGTACGCGGAGCTGGCGCTGCGGCTGGGGCTGAACCTGCGCCCGCAACAGCTCACCGCGCTGCACATCCAGCTGGCCGGCGACACCAGCTCGGACGCGCCCTTCAAGGGCCTGGAACACGTCCTGGCGCGGTTGCCGGAGGTGCACAAGCGCACCGCGACCACCCCGGACACGGCCCGCACGATCATCGACGAGTCGCGCCATGTCGATCTGGTGATCATCGGCGCGTCGGCGCGCTCCGCGCATACCAGCGCCTCGCTCGGGCCGGTGGCTGACCTCGTCCTGCGCGAGTCGCCGGCGGCGGTGATGGCGGTGAAGACGCGCCGGCCGATGCCCGAGGTCGCCATGGACGAGACGGCCGGCGCCGGCGCCATCTCTATCCTGGTGGATAAGTGGTTCGTGGAGAACACCTTCGCCGCCGACGAGTTCGCCGACCTCCGCCAGCTCCTGAAGCTAAAGCGCGAGCAGGGCGTCACCATCAGCCTGGCGCTGCCGGCGCTCAACGAAGAGGCCACCGTCGGCAAGGTGATCCGCACCGTCAAGCGCGCCCTGATGGACAAGGTCCCGCTGCTGGACGAGATCGTGCTGATCGACTCGAACTCCACCGACCGCACGCGCGACATCGCCTGCCGGCTCGGCCTGCCGGTCTTCATTCACCAGGAGCTGCTCCCGGAGCTGGGGGCGCGGCGCGGCAAGGGCGAGGCGCTCTGGAAGAGCCTGCTGGCGACGCGCGGCGACATCATCGCCTGGATTGACACCGACATCGTCAACATCCACCCGCGCTTCGTCTACGGCATCCTCGGGCCGCTGCTGCTCAACCCGCACGTCCAGTTCGTGAAGGGCTTCTATCGCAGGCCGTTGAAGGTGGGAGACAAGGTGCAGGCCGGCGGCGGCGGGCGCGTCACCGAACTCACCGCCCGCCCGCTGCTCAACCTGTTCTACCCGGAACTGTCCGGCGTGGTGCAGCCGCTCTCGGGCGAGTACGCCGGGCGGCGCGGCGCCCTGGAACAATGCCCGTTTTTCTCCGGCTACGGCGTGGAGATCGGCCTGCTGATCGACATCTTCGAGCGGCACGGCCTGCGCGCTATCGCCCAGGTGGACCTGCTGGAGCGCATCCACCACAACCAGACGCTCGAGGCGCTGAGCAAGATGTCGTTCGCCATCATCCAGGCCGTCATGCGTAAGCTGGAAAAGCACTACGAGCGCGCCTTCGTCGCCGATGTCAACAAGACGATGAAGCTGATCCGCCACCAGGCGTCCAGCTATTTTCTGGAAGTCGAAGAGATCGCGGAACGGGAGCGCCCGCCGATGATCACCGTGCCGGCGTATCAGCGCAGGCAGAAAAAGTAGCGACGCGCGAGCGCGCGTCGCTACCGCTGCCGCAACAACCGCGAGGAATTGGCCAGGAGGCCGATATCGGGGAGGGATTGCGCCGCGGCCGCCAGGACCGGGGGCAGGAGGCCGAACGCCGCCAGCGCCAGGCCCGCCACGTTGTAGACGGCCGTGAAGACCAGATTCATCCGGACGACGCGCATCGTCCGGCGCGCGATGGCCAACACTTCCGGCACCAGCCGCCAGTCGTCGCGCAGCAGGGCGATATGGGCGGCTTCGAGGGCCACGTCCGCGCCGGCCGCGCCCATGGCGAGGCCGACGTCGGCCTGCGCCAGCGCCGGGGCGTCGTTGACGCCGTCGCCCACCATCACCACCACACGCCCCTGGGCCTGGTAAGCCCTGACGACGGCGATCTTGTCCTCCGGCAGCAGGCCGGCCCGGTATTGGACGCCGAGCCGGCCCGCCAGCGCCGCCGCGACCCGCTCATTGTCGCCGGTGAGCAGCACGATCTCGCGCACGCCGAGCGCGCGCACCGCCTCGAGGGCCGCCGGGACCTCCGGCCGCAACGTGTCGGCGGCGGCCAGCCATCCCGCCAGCCGGCCGTCGCAGGCGACGTACAGCACCGTCTTGCCCTGAGCCTCCAGCGCCGCCGGCTGCCCGTCTGCGCCGGCCAGGTCCCCCAGCATCCGCCGGCTGCCCACCTCCACTGAGCGGCCGTCCACACGGGCCCGCACCCCCCAGCCCGGCGCGGCTTCGAAGTCGCGCGGCTCGCTCAGGCCCAGGCCCCGGGCGGCCGCGGCGGCGCGCACAGCCTCGGCCAGGGGATGCTCGGAATAACGTTCAGCCGAGGCGGCCAGGGTCAGCAATTCCGACTCGGAGAGGCCGTTCAGCGCCACGATGTCCGTCAGCCGCGGCCGGCCGAGCGTGAGCGTCCCGGTCTTGTCGAGCAGTAAGACGTCGGCGCGCGCCAGCGCCTCCAGGTAGCGCCCGCCTTTGATCAGCAGGCCGCGCCGGGCGCCGGCCCCGATCGAGGCCAGCATGGCGATAGGCGTCGCCAGAGCGATGGCGCATGAGCAGGCCACCACCAGCACAGCCGTCGTCGCCAGCGGGTCACGGCGCAACAGGTAGGTCAGCGCCGCCAGCCCGGCCACCACCGGCAGATAGTAGGCCGTGAACCGGTCCGCGAAGCGCTGCACCGGCGCGCGGTGCGCTTCGGCCTCTTCCACCAGCCGGATCACGCGCCCGAAAGTCGTGTCACGGCCGACGTGGGTGGCGCGCACACGCAGGCTCCCCAGGCGGGCCAGCGTCGCGGCATACACGCGCGCGCCCGGCCCGGCCTCCACCGGCATCGACTCGCCCGTGATCGCCGCCTGGTCGACCGTGGCCTGGCCGGCGACGACCTCGCCGTCGACCGGGATCTGTTCGCCGGGGCGCACCACCACGACCTCGCCGGCCGCCACCTGCCCGACCGGGACCTCGACCTCAGCGCCGTCGCGCTCCACCCGCGCCGTCTGCGGCGCCATGGCGGTCAGGTCTTTCACCGCGCGGCGGGCGCGCGCGGCCGTGAAACTCTCGATGTAATCGCCGACGCGCATGAAGAAGACGACGACGCCGGCCGTCGCCCACTCGCCCACGACGAGCGCGGCGAGCACGCCCACCGTCATCAGCGTGTGGGCGGTCACCTGGCGGCGCAGCGCGGCCAGGACCACGTTTTTGAGCACGGGATAGCCCGAGACGAGCACCAGCGCCACACCCAGCGGCAGGGGCACGCGCTCGGTGAGGGCCGCGAACAGCCCCAGCCACTCGCCCACCACGACGACAAACAACACGGCCCCGAAGACCAGCGCCAGGGTCAGACCGACCCGCCGCGTGAAATCAGCCTGGGCGGCGGCGCGCGGCGCCGAGGCCGGCGCGGGCACCTGGTAGCCCGCGCCCTCCACAGCCCGGCGGACGGCCTCCAGGTCCACCCGCCCGACGGGCTGGATGACGGCCTTCTCGGCGGCCAGGAGCACATCGACGGCCTGCACGCCGGGCACCTGGGCGATGGCGCGCTGAACGTGCCCCGCGCACTCGGCGCAGTCCATGCCCGCGATCGGGACTTCAATCGTCCGGATAGCGGCCATGGTCACGCCCTCGCCTTCGACCGCGCAGCCCGCACGGTCGCCCGCACCGGAGTGTGCGCGCCGTTGGAGCGCGCGCAAGTGTCCACGCCGCGCGCCACGTCGGCCAGCAACTCGTCGGCCAGCGCCAGCAGTTGCGCCACGCGCGGGTCGCTGAGCTCGTAATGGACAAAGCGCCCCGCCGGGCGCGCCGTCACCAGGCCGCAGTCACGCAGGCAGGCTAGATGGTTGGAGACGTTCGGCTGCGAGAGGCCGGTCGCGGCCACGATGGCGCTCACAGTCCGCGGCCCGTCACGCAGCGACGCCAGCACGCTCAGGCGCGATGGGTCGCCGAAACCGCGGAAGAGCTTGGCCTGCACGGCCAGCGAGTGGGAGGGAATTGGATCAGGCATGCATCACCTGGCGCGCCGACATATCAGTAGTTGGTGATATTTTACACATCGGGAACGCGGCCGTCAACCCGGGGCAGGGTCAAAAGAGTTGGAGGATGTGCCCTTCCGACGCTGCCGCCGCTGCGCGCCGGCACACCGGCCGCACAGGCGAGGAGTAAAGAATTGCTCAGTGGCGAGCCAGATGACGCGCTTACTCATAATCCGAGCAACAAAGATAACGGGGTTTATATAAGAAGTATATGCGTTTGTAATGGCGTTGCGCCGCTACTGTGCCGTTCTGCGGGACTGGAAAACGCATACACTGAGAATGTACACGTGACAATTCTGTGACAAAAAGGGATAGGCGGCCGAGATCGGTGAGTGTGGTGAATGACAGTTATCAGGCTTTCTAGATGACCTTTATCACTCTCATCCGAATGTCCTGCGTTCAATAATCAAACAAGCCGCCTAACGGTTGTTAGGAAAACCGACGCCAATGATGATCAGGCATATGGGCGAGTGGAATGTCTCGCGACCATGCCCCACAGGCTGGGGCCAGCTGCCCGAACAAGCCCACCGACATTGACCGGCCTCAGGTCTCGGACTGCGACTTGAGGCCGTTTGTTTTCTGCCCCGCCCGGTTGCCCGCTAGCGCCAGCGCATGGGAGGTGCTCCTTGGCCACACGCGTCGTCTCTCCGGCTGACCCCAACCCCAATCTCAGGTTTCTCGAGGAGGTAAGCGCCGCCACGGCGGGCGTCTCCCGCCTGGAGATGTGCATCCAGTGCGGCACCTGCGGCGGCTCCTGCCCGTCGGCCGCGGACATGGACCACACGCCGCGGATGTTGTTCGCCATGGTCCGGGCCGGCCTGCGCGAGCAGGTCCTGCGCAGCAACACGCCCTGGATTTGCGTCTCATGCTATCACTGCGTGGTGCGCTGCCCGCAGGACGTCCACATCGCCGATGTGATGTACACCCTCAAGAGTATGGCGATTCGCGCCCGGCTCTACACGGACAGCACCGCGCCGGAATTCTCGCAGACCTTCGTCGACAACGTCGAAAACTACGGGCGCAGCTACGAGTTCGGCCTGGCCACGCGCCACTACCTCAAGCACTTCCCGCTGCGCCTGCCGAACATGGCGCCGATGGGGCTGGGGATGTTGACCAGGAAACGCATGGACATCACGCCGCACCGCATCGACGGGATCGAGCAACTCCGGGCGATTTTGGCCCGCGCCAAGGAATTGGAGCTGACCGCATGAGCGCTTACCTTTATTACCCCGGCTGTTCGATGACCAGCAGCGCCCGGGCCTATGCCGAGTCGCTCGCCGCCATTTGCGCGCCGTTGGGCCTGGACCTGGAGGAGATCAACGACTGGAACTGCTGCGGCGCGACGGAATACGTCGGCATC
>DAOUAB010000216.1:0-29044 GCA_034434015.1 Anaerolineales bacterium | reverse complement strand
CTGGGTTGCCGGCTCGATGGTGGCGGTCGATGCCGGCGCGCGGGTCGGCGCGGTGGTGGCCGTGACGCCCGGCGCCGGCGTGTCGGTGGGCGCCGGGGTCGGCGTGAGGGCAGCGGTTGCGCCTGGCTGGGCGGGCGGCGCGCACCCGGCCAGGAAGGTCTGCGCCACGGTCAGGCCGCCCAGCACCGAGGCGATGAGCTTGAGGGCCTCGCGCCGCGACATGCGGCCTTCGTGGTAGTCCTCGGCGAACTCCTCCGCGAGGTAGCGCTGGTAGGTGTTCATGGGGCCTCCGCACGGGCTGGAATTGCGCTTATGGATATCGGAAATATCCCAAAACGCCATGAAACTTTCCTGAGAAATGGATGAGAGTCGGAGGCGCCACGGGTGAGAGGCTTGTGGGCAGGATGAACCGCCCGCAGCGGGCGGCCCGCGCCTTGGCCCGCTGGCCGTGTGACCTTGAGCCGCCGGCTGCATCCAAAGGAGAGGCGGGTAGTTTACGGAGGCCAGCATGGGTTCAGCCGTTGTCAAGTGGTTGCAGAACAAGCAGTTTGTCGGCATCGACTCGAGCCAGCACTCGGTAGTGCTCAGCGCCCAGGATGAGGGCAATGCGGTCGGCTGCAAACCGTCCGAGCTCTTGTTGATCGCGCTGGCGTCCTGTTCGGCCGTGGACGTGGTGGAGGTCCTGGCCAAGAAGCGGATGACGCTGACGGGTCTCGAGATCGAAGTCCAGGGCGAGCAGGACACCGAACCGCCGTGGACCTTTCGCCGGATACATCTGGTCTACCGGCTGCGCGGGGCGGGGCTGACGCCGGGCGGCGTGGAGCAGGCTATCCGCCTGTCGCAGGACAAATATTGTTCGGTGGCCGCCACGCTGCGCGGCGTGGCCGCGATCAGCTGGGAATATCACCTCGAAACGCCCGCGCCCGATCCGGCCGCAGTCACGGTCTCATTGCAGTAACGCGGCCGGCCCGCGTCTGATCGCCTGTGTCGGCCCGCGACCATTCGGTCGCCGGCTTTGCGTGTATGTTGTCCTGTTGCTTAATCCCGCGAAGAAACCGGGTATAATTAAAACTTTGTGGAGAGCTATACACATCAGCACTGAGGGAGTCCATGGCGAAAATTAGCGACACTGGCACAGATTTCCTGCCGCGCATCTACGTGGCCGGGCGGGAAATCGCCAAGGGGGTCGCGAAGCGCAAGTACGGCGGCGAGAAGGCCGCCTACGAACGCGCTCAAGAAATCCTGGCCGAGCTGCAAGCTCAATATCCCCGGCCCGCCTCGCCCCTGCCGCGCATGCCGTTCTATCGCCGGCCGCAGCGCACCAGCAAGTACGGCTGGTCCGGGATCTCGCGGTCGACCAAGACCGGCTACGACGGCAACTGGCGAGGCGAATACTTCGGTGTGGTGCACACCAACGAGTTCGGCCAGCGCACCCAGACGGCGTTCTACCTGCATCACTATCGTACGGATGAGGAAGCGCTGCGGGCGGCGGTCGTCTTCCGGGTGGAGTGGGAGCTGGATCAGCTCATCCAGTATGAGGAACGGCTGCGGGCCTGGTTCGCGCAGGTCGGCGCTGAGCCCTGGAAAGAGTTGATGGATATCATCGAGGCGATGCGCGCCGAGCGCCTGGCCACGCTGGCGAGCGGCGGGCGTCCCCGGCCGCTGGAGACGCGGCGCGACCCGGCCGCCGGCCAGTCGCTGGCCCGGGAGACGATCCGGCCGGTGACCACGCGGCTGGATGCGCCTCAGGCCAAGGATATTGGCCTGCTGCCGGACGAAGATTTCATCCTGAGCCTGTAACCCGCCGCGTCCGG
The DNA here is from genome assembly GCA_034434015.1 of Anaerolineales bacterium. Taxonomy (GTDB): domain Bacteria; phylum Chloroflexota; class Anaerolineae; order Anaerolineales; family UBA6663; genus SpSt-583. The sequence goes on along the minus strand of DAOUAB010000216.1, from coordinate 27,230 downwards.
GCCGCTTTTCGCGGTCTGTGTAATTTCTCACCCGTTGGGGCGCACGGCCGTGCGCCCCAACGCTTTTATACAGAAATCGGCCTGCGGCCCGCGGCCGGGGTCACGACAGGGCGGCCCGGATCTGCTCGACCAGGGCTTCGGGTGGGGCCGTGATGTCCACGGTCAGCGCATCCACGGGGGGCTCCAGGATCGCGAACTGGCTGGCCAGCATCTCGGGCCGCATGTAGTGGCCGGTCCGCGCCTGCATCCGGGCCAGGATCAGGTCATAGCTGCCCTGCAGGTGCACCCAGCGCACGTCCGGCGCGACGCGCAGCTGGTCGCGGTAGCGCTGTTGGAGGGCCGAGCAGGCCAGCACCAGCGAGCGGCCCTCGGCCTGGTGCGTGCGGATCAGGTCGGCCAGCGCAGCCAGCCAGCCGGCGCGGTCAGCGTCGTCCAGCGGGAGGCCGGCCCCCATTTTGGCCTTGTTGGCCGGCGGGTGGAAGTCGTCGCCGTCGTAGAACGGCCAGCCCAGCCGCTCGGCCAACTGCCGGCCGACCGTGGTCTTGCCGCACCCGGAGACGCCCATGACGATGAGGATCACCCGGTCACTCGATGTCCGCGGCGCCCGGGCCCGGGCCTCCTGAGAGGCAGGGGGGAAGGGCCGATCAGCGGCTGCGCTCGATTACCAGCCGGCCCACGGTCTGCAGGCCGGTGTGTTCGATGTAGTTGGTGCTGGCGTCCAGGAAGGCGCCGACGTAATCCAGCACGTCATCCGAGATTTGAATGAAGCGCCCGAGGCCGGCGAGGACCTTCTCGCGCGTCAGCCCGTTCCGGCCGACGAAGCCGTCCACCCAGTTCCTGGACGCCTCCAGGGTGCTCTGCAGGAACCCCAGCTGAGCGCCGGCGTTCGCGCCCGGGATGGCCTGGCTGACGCGCTGGAAGACGGCGTTGTTCTGCAGATCGGCCGGGCGGGTGCGGCTGAGCAGCTGGCCCACGCCCTGGGCGAAGTCGGGGCCGAGCGGGATCACGCCGTCCACGCACACGATGGCGGCCAGCCGCATCAGCGAGGCGCCGCTGTAGTTTGCGAGCGCCTGCCCGAACTGGTCCAGCCGTTCGTGCCTGAGGCCGTGCAGCAGGCTGAAAACGACCGCTTCGGCCGCCAGTTTCACGGCCAGGTCGATGGCCTGGGTGGTGTCGGCCTTGGGGGTGAGCCGGCCGACCAAGGAGAGCAGCGGGATGCGCTGGCCGAGCTTGTTGGCGAGCGCGGCGGCCCCCAGCGCCAGGTCGGCCTTGTCCACCAGCCGGTAGATCTGCACGGCCTTCTGATAGTTTTGCGTCGGGTCGGCGTAGAGTTGCAGCGCGCGCTGCCGGTGGGCGGCCAGCGCGGCCGGATCGGCGCTGCCGGTCACTTCCCGGATCTGCTGGTCGAAGCTGTGGATGTTGCGCCATTCGCCGGGGACGACAAAATCCAGGCCGTCGAGCAGCAGGGTGGTGACGTTGCTCTCGGGGAGCTGATCGATGAGTTGCGCGATGGTTTCGGCGGCGGGGACCGGGGCGAGCATGGGGCGACTCCTGATCTGGCGCGAGAATACGGGTCGGTATTTTCTACGTGTGCGGGGCGTCCGGGTTGCGGCGGGCGCCGCCGGGATGGGGGGCGCCTTCGGGCTTTTGGGCGGAAATGGTTGAGCCGGGGCGACGGCGGCCGGGCGATTGACCACCGTCGGCGAAGGCGCCCGGCTGGGGGCCGGCGCGCCAAAGCCGTGACTTTGTACTATACTCCGGATACTCATCGCCTCTGGAGGAGCCAACATGCTTGTGCAAGAACGGATGACTCACACCCCGCTGACGACCACCCCGGAGACCTCCGTGCCGGATGCGCTGCGCCTGATGCGCGAGCGCAAAGTGCGCCGCCTGCCGGTGCTGGACGCGCATGGCCGCCTGGTCGGCATCGTTTCGGATAAGGACCTGCTCCTCGTCGCGCCGTCGCCGGCCACGTCGCTGGCGATCTGGGAGATCCCGGACCTGCTCGGCAAGCTCAAGATCGAGAAGGTGATGACGCGCGACGTGATTACGGTGACTGAGGACACGCCGCTGGAAGAGGCGGCCCGCATCATGGCCGACCGCAAGATCGGGGGCCTGCCCGTGGTGCGCGGCCAGGCGCTGGTGGGCATCATCACCGAGACGGACCTGTTCAAATCTTTTCTGGAACTGCTCGGCGGTCGTCGCCCGGGCGTGCGCGTGACCGTGGCGACGTCGGGCGGGAAAGGGGTCATTGCGCGTCTGGCGAGCGCCATCTCCGGCGTGGGCGGCGACATCGTCGGCCTGGGGATCGCCGAGGTGCCCGGCTCCGGCGGCGCGCAGTGGCATATCACCTTCAAGGTCCAGGACGCGCCGCGCAATCAAGTGGTGGACGCCTTGCGCCCGCTGGTGAGTGATCTCCTGGACGTGCGCGAGATGTAGGCGCGGCGATTGACGCCGCGGCAACCGCGATGAGCCCCGTCCGCATGTCGAAGCTGGAAACCACCCTGCGCGTCGTCCTCGAGTTCAATGACGCGTTCAATCGCCATGACGTCGCCGGCATGATGCAGCGCATGAGCGCCGATGGCCGCTTCGAGGACACCGAACCGGCGCCTGATGGCGCCGTCTACGCGGGCAAAGAAGCCGTGACCCGTTATTGGCAGGACTTCTTCCGCCGGTCGCCGCACGCCCACATCGAGATCGAGGAGATTTTCAGCTCGGGCGAGCGGTGCGTCATGCGCTGGCGCTACACCTGGCGCGACGCGGCCGGGAGAGACGGGCACGTCCGCGGCGTTGATATTTTCCGGGTGAGGGACGGCCTCATCCGCGAGAAGCTGTCCTACGTCAAGGGATAGGGGCGGCGCGCTACGTCTCTGCGCTCTACGCGCCAACGGCCTCCCGCGCGGCGCGCAGGTTGGCGCGCGGCGCCGTGATCGGCGTGACGCAGCCGGTGCCGAGGATGAAGCGCCGGCCGCCGGTCTGAGCCAGCGCGGCCCGGGCCTCGCGCCGCACCTGGTCGGGCGTCCCGCGCACCATCGTCTCCCACTGGCGCAGGCCGCCGCAGACCGCGCCCCTGAACAGGCGCTGGCCCTCAGCCAGCGACGGCGGCGTCTCCTGATCGTGCCAGTTGATCACGTGGGCGGGGTAATCCGCCGCCAGGTCGAAGAACACATCATCGCCGTGCAGGTGGACGACGTTGAGCCAGCGGTCCTGCGCGGCCGCCAGCAGGCGTCGGTCGTGCGGCTCGCCAAAGGCGGCGTATTCGGCCGCTGACAGGGCGCGCGCCGTGGCGAACTGCACGGCGTAGAAGATGCCGTCGATCCCGGTCTGGAGGGCGGCCTGCACGAAGCGCAGCGTCGTCTCGGCGATCACGTCCAGGCCGGCGCGCACGGCCTGCGGGTGCTGGCGGATATGGCTCGGCAGCCGGTCCGGGCCGACCAGGTTGCGGGCCTGGCCGAGCGGGCTGAAGATCGTCTGGATGACCGGGACGCGGCCCTGCAGGCCGGCCCGGATCAGGCCGAGCGCGCGCAGTTGCGCGCCGAGGGCCCCGGCCTGCGGGTCGAGGGGCTTCAGTTTGAGCCAGTCCTCCGGCTGTGTGACGACGCGCCGCGTGTACTGGCGCGTGCCCTCCGGCTCGCCGCGCCATTCGTCCTCGGCGCCCCAATCGCGCAGCATGAACGAGCTGGCCGGCGTGACCTTGACGAAGTCCCAGTCGTACGCGGCCTGCCACTCCAGCGTCGCCGCGGCCAGGTCCTCGGGCGTTTGGTCGTCCACCGGGAAGTGCCGCCAGAGGGCGACGGGCGCGCGGTCCACGGCCTCGCCCCGCAGGGCCGCGTGCAGGCGTTCGTGTTTGTCCATCATTCTTGTCGTATTCCTTTCTGCGCTCCAACGATGGCTTTCGCTGGGAGCGCGCTATCCTTGCCTATACTCGCGTCATTGATTTCGGGTTCAGCTTCACCAAGGGAGGATAACATGCCTGCGCTGAACAAAGTCCAACTGATTGGCTACCTGGGCCGCGACCCGGAGACGCGTTTCACGCCGACCGGCAAGAAGGTCTGCAACTTCAGCCTGGCCGTGAACCGGCGCAACCACGGCAGCGAGCCGGACTGGTTCCAGGTGGAGGCCTGGGAGCGGCTGGGCGAGGTCTGCCAGCAATATCTCGGCAAGGGCCGCCTGGCCTACGTCGAGGGCTACCTGCAGACCGACCGCTGGACCGACGATAAGGGCGAGCCGCACTTCCGGACCAAGGTCGTCGCCCACCAGATGCAGATGCTGGACCGCAAGGCGGAGGAGCAGGACGTCGCCGCCGAGGCGGCCGAGCCCGCCTGAACCGGCTGCCCGTTTGTCCGGCGCTCGGTCCCGCCGGGGTCAGTCCCTGACTGGCCCCGGCTTTTTTGTCTCGCCCGGGCGCGCCCCCGCGTTGGCCGAACTCCGATTTGGACGGCGTGCCGTTGGGGCGCACGGCCGAGGCCCGCCCGACCGCCGGTCGGGCGTGGTGTAAACTTTGGCCCTATGGCCCCCGATCTGCAGCGCGTGATCAACAGCGCGTTTGGCGTCAGCCTGGCGGCCCGCCTGGGGCGCAGCCTGCCGCGCCGGCTGGGTTACGCTCTGGCCGACTTCGTGGCGGATCGGATCGCCCGCCGGCGGGATTTGGCCCTGGTCCGGGCGGTCCGCGCCAACCAATGGGTCGTGCGCGGCGAGATGCTGGATAAAGCGGCCCTGGACGAGGCGGTGCACGCAACCCTGCGGCACGCGGCCCGCGCCATCTTCGACCTGTATCATTACATGCACATTCCGGAGGCGGCCCGGCGCCTGATCGTCCTGGACCCGGCCGTCGAACGCCTGGTGCGGCGACCCGAGTTTGGCGGCCAGGGGCTGATGCTGGTCGGGCTGCATCTGAGCGGTTTCGACCTGGTCATGCGATGGGTGTGTCAGCAGGGCCTGCGGCCCATGATCCTGACGCTCCCGAACCCTCAGGGCGGCCGGCGCCTGGAGTATGAGCAGCGCCAGCGGATCGGCCTGAACCTCGTCCCGGCCTCCCTCGAGGCGCTGCGCCACGGGGTGCGGCATCTCCGCCGGGGCGGCCTGGTGCTGACCGGGATCGACCGCCCGATCCCCGATCCGTCCGCGCGACCGCGTTTCTTCGGCCGGCCGGCGGCGCTGCCCCTGCACCACATTTACCTGGCGACAAAAGCGCGCGTCCCGGTGATAATAATGGCCCCGCAGCTGCAGGCCGATGGGCGCTATCACCTTCTGGCCTCGGACCCGATCGCGATGGAGCCGCATCCCGATCGGAAGGCGGCGGTGCTGCGGAACGCCGAAAACGTGCTGGGGCTTGCCGAGCGCTTCATCCGCGCCGCCCCGCAACAATGGTCAATCTCGCTGCCGGTCTGGCCCGAGACGCTGGCCCTGGTTCCGGACTGATGTGTGAATCGACATGAAGGATATCAAACAGCACCGACGCGTCAACGACATCCTGCTTGGCCCGCTGGAGAGGCCGGCCCTGAGATGGCTGGCCGCCCATCTGCCGGCCTGGGTGACGCCGGACCTGTGCACGGCCCTCGGCGTGTTCGGCGCGCTGTGGATCGCCGTGAGCTACGCCCTGACCAACTACCATCCGGGCTTTCTGTGGCTGGCCTCGCTCGGTTTTGTCGTCAACTGGCTCGGCGACAGCCTGGACGGCACGCTGGCGCGCTACCGGCGCATCGAGCGCCCGGTGTTCGGCTTCTTCGTCGACCACACCCTGGACGCCTTCAGCGAAGTCGTGGTGTTCCTGGGGCTGGGGCTCACCCCGTACGTCCGCTTCGACGTCGCCTGCCTGGCCCTGATCGGCTATTTGCTGCTCTCAGTGCTGGTCTACGTGCGCACCTGCGCCGTCGGCGAGTTCAAGATTTCCTACGGAAAACTGGGGCCGACCGAGGTCCGGGCGCTGGCAGTGTTGATGAACGCCGCCATGTTCTTCGGAGGGGCGCAGACGTTGGCGGTGACGGCTGGCGCCGCCGGTCCGATCATGTTCAGCCCCTACGATGTGGTCGTCGCCTTCATCGCCGCGCTGCTGTTGTTCTTCTTCATCGTGACGGCCGCGCAGGAGACCCTCCGCCTGTCCAGGACCGGACAGTGACAACCGCGCGACCCCGCCCGCGCCCGCTCGCCGCGCGACGCCGCCGGAGCTTCTGAGTCGACCCTTATGCGCAAAAGCGTCGCCGCTGTTATCCTCCTGCTGGCTGTGGCGTTCGTGGTCTTCAGCCTGGCCGAACTGCAGAACGTCCTGAACGCGTTGAGCAAGGCGAACGCGGTGTTTCTAGGGGCGGCGTTCCTGTTCCAGATCGTCGGTCTGTACAATACCGCCGCGACGTTCGGCGCCCTGTACCGCCTGGTGGGGCTGAGCGAGAGCCGGCGGCGGCTGTTCCTGATGACGAGCGCCGCCAACTTTCTCAATGTGATCGCGCCCAGCGGCGGCGTGGGCGGCATCGCCGTCTTGCTGGACGGGGCGCGGCGCCGGGGGATCGCTTCCGGGCGCGTGATCGTGGTCGGGGTGTTGTATCTGATCTATGAGTACGCGGCCTTGCTGAGCGTCGTGGCGCTGGGGCTGGCGGCGCTCAGCCGGCGGCACGCGCTGCACGCCGCCGAGTTGATCGCGGCCGGCAGCCTGCTGGCCCTGGCGCTGGTCCTGGTCCTGGTGTTGGTGCTGGGCTACACGTCCTCAGACCGGTTGGGGCGGCTGCTGGCCGGGCTGGCGCGCCTGGCGAATCGCCTGCTGCGGCCCTTCCTGCGGCGGGATTGGCTGCGCCTGGAAGCGGCGCACGGCTTCGCGCGCGACGTGGCCGCCGGAATTTCGACGATTCGGGGGAGCGGCGGCCGCCTGATCTGGCCCTTGTTGTTTACCTTGAACAACAAGGCGTTGCTTCTGTGCGTGCTGGCCTCCACCTTCCTGGCGCTCGACACCCCCTTTTCGGCCGGCACCCTGCTGGGCGGCTTCGCCGCCAGTTACCTGTTCTTCTATTTCTCGCCCACGCCCTCGGGGGTCGGCTTCGTTGAGGGCGTCATGCCGGCGGCGTTGAGCGCGCTGCGCGTCCCGCTGGCTGAGGCGGTCCTGATCACGCTGGCGTTCCGGGCCGTGACGCTCTGGTTCCCGCTGGCGGTCGGGGGCGTCGCCTTCCGGCTGTTGCAGCGCCAGCCGAAGGTGGAGGGGGCGCTCGAGCCGGAGCCGGGGCCGGCCGCCGGCTCAGTGATGGTCGACGCGCGGCCGCAGCGGGATTGACCGGAACTCGCGCACCAGCTCCACGAACCGCTCGACGGTCACCTCAAACATCCGCCGCCCGAAGTCGGGCGTGGCCGCCGCCGCGTCGCCGCAGATGCCGTCCTGGGAGAAGCGGCTCCACCAGTCCTGCCAGCTGTAGGCGGAGGGCTCCGGGTAGTCCCAGTTGAAGTATTTCAGCTTGAGCTGGCCGACGTCGCGCGCGGCCTTATCCATCTGCACGCGCTCCGGGTGCAGGTGCAGCATCACGGCCGTCTCGTATTCGCAGGCGTGGCCCACCGAGCCGAAGCCGCCGCGGCGCTCGGCGTCCAGCACGTCGGCGACCAGGGCCGGATTGACGGCGGCGTTGACGGTGGTGGCGGCGCAGATGGCGCCGGTCTTGAGCACGCACTCGCGCGCCGCCAGGTCGCAGATGGACGCGTTCGAGCCGTGGCCGTTGACGATGAGCAGGTGCGTGAAGCCGTGGCGCGCCACCGAGATGGCGACCTGCGCCAGATAGGCCAGGGTGGTCTGGATGTCGACGGTGATGGTGCCGGGGAAGTCCATGTGGTGCTCGTCCAGGCCGAAGGGGATGACGGGCAGGACGAGCAGGTCGCCGGCGGCGCGGCGCCCGCACTCGGCCAGGAGGCCCTCCAGGATGTCGTTGTCGGTGGAGAGCGACAGGTGCGGGCCGTGATCCTCCACGGCCCCGATCGGGATGGCGACGACCGGCTGCGGCCGGCGGGCCAGGGCGGCTTTCATCTCCGGCCAGGTGAGATGATCGTAACGCCAGGGTTCTTTGGCCATTCGGATTTCTCCTTGCGGTGTATGGCGTTGGGGCGCACGGCCGCGCGCCCCTGCCGGCGGGAAATCACACCCGACCTGAAAAACGGCCCGCCCGACGGCTTCTCCGGCGGCGCGCGCCCCGCGCGGACGGTGTGCGCTAGCCAAGCAGCTCGCGCGCGATGATGTTGCGCTGGATCTGGCTGGTGCCCTCATAGATCTGGAACACCTTGCAGTCGCGCATCAGTTTCTCCACCGGGTACTCGCGCATGTAGCCGTACCCGCCGAAGACCTGCACCGCGTCGGTGGCCGCCTTCATGGCGGTGTCGGCGGCGAAAGCCTTGGCAAAGGACGCCCACTTGGTGTTGGCCTGGCCCTGGTCCACGGCCCAGGCGGCGCGCCAGGCCAGCAGCCGGGCGGCCTCCACGTTCATGGCCATCTCGGCCAGGAAATGGCCGATGGCCTGGTGTTTGCCGATGGCGACGCCGAAGGCGGAACGTTCCTTCGCGTACTTCACGCTCTCGTCCAGGGCGCGCTGGGCCAGCCCCACAGCCTGCGCCGCCACCGCCGGCCGGCTCTTGTCGAAAACCTTCATGGCGATCATGAAACCGTCGCCCTCGCGGCCCAGGCGGTTGCACTCCGGCACGACGACCTCCTCCAGCGTGATCTCGGCTGTGTCCGAGGCGCGCTGGCCCATTTTGTCGAACTTTTTGCTGACCGAGAAGCCCGGCCGGTCGCGCTCGACGATGAAGGCGCTCATGCCGCGGTGCTTCTGGGTCTTGTCGGTGTAGGCGAAGACGCAGTAGAAGTTGGCGTGTGAAGCGTTGGAGATAAAGGTCTTGCTGCCCTTCAGGACGTACTCATCGCCCTTGCGCGTCGCCGTGGTCTGGATGCCGGCCACGTCCGAACCGGCCGCCGGCTCGGTGACGCAGTAGGCCGCCAGTTGCTTGCCCTCGGTCAGCCGGGTGAGCCAGGTCTTCTTCTGTTCGTCGCTGCCGGCGATGGTGATCGGCAGCGAGGCCAGGTTGTTGATGAGCAGCGCGGTGCTGATGCCCGTGCAGCCCCAGCTGAGCGCTTCGCCGACCAGGCACTCCTCCAGGAGCGAGGCGCCCGCGCCGCCGTATTCCAACGGGACGTTAACGTTGATCAGCCCGGCCTGGCGCGCCTTCTCCAGGATGGGCCAGGGGAATTCGGCCGTCCGATCATAATGCTCGGCCTGGGGGGCGATCTCGTTGCGCGCGAAGTCCAGGGCCAGCTCTTGCAGCATGCGCTGATCGTCGGTCAGGGTGAAGTTGATGCCGGTCATCGGGACCCTCCTCGGTGTGTGTGCTGCGCCGGCGTCGGCCGGCGGGGCAGATGGACGATTGGGCGCCCCTATTAACCCACAGGGCGGCAGGATTGGGCAAGCGCCCCCCTTCCTCAACTTGCCGTGACCAAAGTACTCCTGTCTCCCCGGCGCCAGCCGCGCTATTGTGAGAGGCGCTACCCGGGATCCCGCCCGTATAAAGTCAGGCTGACAGAGGCGCGGCGCGCGCGTAATCCGGCGCTGAAGCCGGTCCCCGGCCAGCCCACGTTGCGCACTGGGAAGGTCACCCGCCCTGGCCGCGGTTGCCCACAGGAGACCTATGGCAGCGCGTCGCATCCTGGTCATCGACGATGACCCCTATGTTCTGCAAATCCTGAAGCTGTGCCTGGAGGCGCTGGGGGACTTCTCGGTCCATTACGCGCCGGACGGGCGGCGGGGGGCCGAGCTGGTGGAGACCTGTCGGCCCGACCTGATCCTGTTGGACTATGACCTGCCCGGCCAGGATGGGCTGGAGACGCTCCACCTCCTGCGGGCCGACGAGCGCTGCGCCCGCACGCCGATTGTGGCCATCACCGGCGCGCTCCGCCTCACCCAGCGCTGCCGCGAGATGATCCAGCACTGTGATGATTGCCTCACCAAACCCTTTGAGTTCACCCACCTTCGGAAGGTGGTGCTGAAGATGCTGGCGGCCCGACCGGCCGGCTCAGGCACCCGGCCGCTCCCGGCCGCCTCCGGCTAGCGCCGGCGCCGGCCCGCCCACGCCCTTTAATTAGGCCCCATCTCCTATGGGAGCCTATCTAAACGCGTGCTACGCTCAGATCAGTTGGAAGCGCCCTGGCGCTTCAAGGGGGGTCGCCGGCTGAGGGGCCGGTTCCGCAACTGCCCCCTCTTCGGGCGCCTCGGCGTCGGAGGAGGGGGCCAGTTTCTCCAGGCGCCGGCATTGACCCCGCCGGTCCACCTGTGTTAACCTCCATTCAACGCCTCGCCAACCCGCTCGATGTGATCGCCATGCCAACTCATCTGCGCGCCTATCATCGTCCCTCGAATCTGGCCGAGACGCTGGCTCTCATCCAGCCGCGCGCCGAGGTTGTGGCCGTGGCCCAGCTGGGCCCGCGTGTGCCGGTCGGCCTCTACCCTCGGGCGGAGGCGCTGGTGGACCTGCGCGCCCTCGGCCTGGACCGCCTGGCGGAGACTGAAACCGAACTGCACCTCGGCGCTCAAGCCACGCTGCAGGCCCTGATCGATTTCCCGCCGCTGCGCGCGCTGGCCGGCGGCCTGCTGCCGCGCGCCGCCCGTCTCGCCGCGCATCCCGGCCTGCGCAACCTCGCCACCCTGGCCGGCGCGCTGGCCTCGCCGGACGGCCCGCCCGAGGTCCGGCTGGCGCTGCTGGCGCTGGGGGCCAGCGTGGTGGTGCAAGGCGCAGAACGCCGACGCGTCCCGCTGGCCGACTGCCGGCCGGCGCCCGGTGAATTGTGGCTGGAACTGATTGTGCCCAAAACCCCGCCGCCGCGCGGCGGCCTGAGCCGCGTGGCGCGCACGCCGCAGGACCAGGCTATCGTCGCTGCCGTGGCCGCAGCGGCGGGCGACACGCTGCGGGTCGCCGTGGCCGGCGCCAGCCCGGAGCCTTTGCTGATGACAGTGGCCGGGCCGTTGGATGAGGCCCGCCTGGAGGCGACTGCCCGGGCGCTGATGGCCGCCGCGCAGCCCGGGGACGACTACCGCGCCAGCGCCGACTACCGGCGGGCGATGACCGGCGTGCTGGCCCGGCGGGCCATGGAGGCCGTCCGCTAAATGAAACTCTCCTTCACCCTGAACGGCGCGCCGGTCGCTTTCGAATGCGAGGCGCATGAGACTCTGCTGGACGTGCTGCGGCGCAACCAGGTCTGGAGCGTCAAGCACGGCTGTGAGACCGGCGAATGCGGCGTGTGCTCCGTGCTGTTGGACGGCCGGATCGCGCCGACCTGCGTGCTCCTGGCCCCTCAGGCCGAGGGCCGCTCGGTGGTCACCGTGGAGGCGCTCAATCCCGGCCAGGCCCTGCACCCTATCCAGCAGGCTTTTGCGGAGACCGGCGCCATCCAGTGCGGATATTGCACGCCGGCGATGGTGCTGGCGACCAGGCAATTGCTGGACCGCGAGCCGAACCCGAGCGAGGCCCAGGCGCGCGAGGCCCTGAGCGCCGTGTTGTGCCGCTGCACGGGCTACGTCAAGCCGGTGGAAGCGGTGCTGCGCGCGGCGGCCAGGCTGCGCGGCGAGGCCGTGCCGCCCATCGACGGCGGCCCGCTTACGGCCGAAGCGATCTTTGGGCCGCTGCGCTCGTCGCCGGGGCCGGACGCGCCCGAGCCGGGCGGGGGCGTGGCCACCCGGACCCGTGTGATCACGTTCCCGACCGTGGACACGCGCGCCGCCACCGAAGTCGTTGGCCGGTCCGAGGTCAAAGTCGACGCCGCCAAACTGGCCAAGGGCAGGCCGGTCTTCGCCGACGACTTCGCCATGCCGGGCCTACTGCACGCCGCGCTGCTCACCAGCCCGCACGCTCACGCGCGCATCACGCGCATTGATACGCGGCGGGCGAAGGCGCTGCCGGGCGTCCACGCGGTGCTCACCTATCAGGACGTGCCGCGCGTCATCTACGCCTCGGGCGGGCAGACCTATCCCAACCCGAAGCCCTGGGACCAGGTCTCACTGGATGCAACGGTCCGGCATGTGGGCGACCGGGTGGCCGTGGTGGCGGCGGAGACGCCCGAGATCGCGCGCCAGGCCCTGGCGCTGATCGAGGTGGATTACGAGGTGCTGCCGGCGGTCTTCACGCCCGAGGACGCGCAGCGCCCCGGCGCGCCGGTGATCCATCCCGAGCCGGACGCCGTGGGCATCCGCGACGCCGCCCGCAACCTGGCCATCGACATCCACGTCCAGGTGGGCGATGTGGAGCGGGCGCTGGCCGAGTCCGACCGGGTGTACGAGCGCACGTACCGCGTCCACCAGGTGCAGCAGGCCGCCCTCGAGCCGCATGTGGTCGTGACGTACTGGGACGAGGACGACCGGCTGGTCATCCGCACCAGCACGCAGGTGCCGTTCCACGTGCGCCGGATGGTGGCGCCGTTGATCGGCCTGCCCGTCAAGCGCATCCGGGTCGTCAAGCCGCGCATCGGCGGCGGCTTCGGCGGCAAACAGGAGATGCTGATCGAGGACCTGTGCGCGCATCTGACGGTCGCCACGGGCCGGCCGGTGCGCTTCGAGTACACGCGCGAGCTGGAGTTCACCAGCGCGCGCTCGCGCCATCCGCAGACGCTGACCTTCCGGGCCGGCGTCCGGAATGACGGCGTCCTGCACGCCCTGGACCTGCACATCGTCGAGAACACCGGCGCGTACGCCACCCACGGGCTGACCGTGTGCAGCGTCAGCGGCCAGCGCGGCCTGGCGACCTACCGCTGCCCGAACCTGCGCTTCCGCGGCGATATCGTTTACACGAACATCCCGACGCCGGGCGCGTTCCGGGGCTATGGCGCGCCGCAGGCCGAGTTCGCGCTCGAGAGCCTGATGGAGGAGATCGCGCTGGATATGGGGCTGGACCCGGTGGAGTTCCGGCTGAAGAACGCCGTGCGCGTGGGCGATCCGATTCTGATCACGGGCGCTATCGGCGAGGGCAGCACGGCCGAGGTGGAGCCGCAGATCGTCCAGACCTGCGCCCTGCCGCAGTGCGTCGAGCAGGCGGCGGCCGCCATCCACTGGGACAGGAAGGCGGATCCGGCGTGGCGCGTGGACCCGGAGCGCCCGCACGTGCGCCGCGGCCTGGGCATGGCCGTCTGCATGCACGGCACGGCGATCGCGGGCCTGGACATGGGCGCGGCCAGCCTCAAGCTCAACGACGACGGCAGTTTCAACCTGCTGGTGGGCGCCACCGACCTGGGCACCGGCTCGGACACGGTGCTGGCCCAGATCGCGGCCGAGACGCTGGGCGTGCCGTTGTCCGACGTCATCATCTACTCGTCCGACACCGATTTCACCCCTTTCGACACCGGCGCGTACGCCTCCAGCACGACGTACATCTCCGGCGGCGCGGTGAAGAAGGCGGCCGACCAGGTCCGGGCGCAGATCTTCGAGCGCGCGGCGTTGATGTTGGGTATGGATCGTCGAGACGACCCGCCGGGTCGTCTCGAGGAAGGATGGACCATCCGCGACCGGCGTTGTTACGCGCCGGACGGGCGCAGCGTCACGCTGGAGGCGGTCGCCCTGCACAGCCTGCACACGCACGATCAGCGCCAGATCATGGCCACGGCCTCGCATATGTCGCCGCACTCGCCGCCGCCGTTCGCGGCCCAGTTTGCGGAGGTGGAGGTGGACACCGAGACCGGCCAGGTGACGGTGAAGAAGCTGGTGATGGCCGTGGACTGCGGCACGGCCATCAACCCGCGCACGGCGCAGGGCCAGATCGAGGGCGGGCTGGTCCAAGCGCTGGGCTACGCCGTCAGCGAGGCGATGGTGATGGACGAGCACGGCCGGCAGCTGGCCACGCGCTTCGGCGACTACCGCATCTTCCAGGCGGACGAGGTGCCCGAGATCGAGGCCATCCTGGTGCCGACGTATGAGCCGAGCGGGCCGTTTGGGGCCAAGGCGGTGGCCGAGATTCCGATGGATGGCGTGGCGCCGGCCGTGGCGAACGCCATCGCCCACGCCGTCGGCGCCCGCCTGCGCGAACTGCCGTTCACGCCGGAACGGGTCTGGCGGGCGTTGCGCGAGGGGCGGTAGGCCGGCCGTCAATTCCGGAATGAATTGAGCCGCGCACGCGGAACAAAAGCGCCGCGCCTGCCGGTTGGAGGCCGCAGGCCGGGTTTGGGTATCCCCAATTTGCTGTAGATGAGCAACGGCCTCCCGGAGAAGTCTCCGGGAGGCCGTTGTATTGGGCGCGGCCTTCAGCCGCGATCAGTCGTCGTTGCCGTTGGCGTTGTCGTCGTCGTTGCCGTTGGCGTTGTCGTCGTCGTTGTCGTTGGCGTTGTCGTCGTCGTTGCCGTTGTCGTTGTCGTCGTCGTTGCCGTTGGCGTTATCGTCATTGCCGTTGGCGTTATCGTCATTGCCGTTGGCGTTGTCGTCATTGCCGTTGGCGTTATCGTCATTGCCATTGGCGTTATCGTCATTGCCATTGGCGTTGGCGTTGTCGTTGATGACACCGTCGTCGTCCAGTTTCACGCGGCTGAGGCTCAGCGTGCCGTCGGCCTCGACGAGGGCCTTGGCCTCGACCGTATCGCCGATTTTGACTTCGTCCTCAATCTGAGTGTCGGGCGCGATGCGCGCAGTCTGGCCCGAGATGGTCCAGGCTTCGGGGCTCATCGCCTCTACCAGTCCGGTGAACTGGACTTCAGTCCCGGCCTGCGGCGCGCCAGAGGTCGCCGGCAGCGCGGTTGGCGCGTCGGTGGCGATCGGGCTGCACGCGGCCGCGACCAGGGCCAGGAGGACGACCGGCGCGAAGTAGAACTTGCGGATAGTGCGTTGGGGTTTCATGTCTGCTCCTAAGGAGATCGTCTCAATCTCGGTTTCTATTCAAACAGTCGCAATCCGATCGCAAAAGTTACGGCCGTGATGGCAACACAAAGCCGCGAGGGTCTCTCGGCGGCTTCGTGTCCTTGCGCCAGGCTCTTGCACAATCACGGAGAGACAATATAAGAGCAGCCGACCGGCTGCTCTTATGCGGGGCAGACATGGCGCTGGCGCAGGCTAACGGACGACCTGGAGGATGACGCCTGTGTCGTCGCGATACACCTCGCGCAGCGCGGGGTCCGACCGGGCCTGCCTCAAGAAGTCGCCGTGCTTGAGGTCCGTGAACACAAACTCGGCTCCAAACCGGTCGCGGATGGCGGCGCCCGGCTGCGCGACCTGGCCGCGTGTGATGCTCACCCACTCGTCATACAGCGCCGGGTCGTAGAACTGCATGTAGGTCGGGTCCAGGCCGATGGTGTACAGGCTGTCGGTGTTGTAGAAGAACAGGCGCGGGAAATCATCCCAGTCCGTCTGGAACAGCAGGCTGCCGGGCGCGGCGTGCGCTTTCAGCCAATTCATGGCGGCGGCGTAGCGGTCCGGGGGCAGGGAGGTCTCCATCAGACCGCGCGCATCACGCATCGTCAGGGCGAGAGGCAGCGCCAGCAATGTCACGGCGCCGACGGCCGCGGCCCGCGCCCAGCGCGCCCGTTCGGCGAGCCAGCTCTCCACAAGCGGCGATACGCTGAAGGCCGCGAAGATCAGGGCGAAGGCGGGCGCGTATTCCACGAAGCGCCGCGACTTGAAGAGCAGGTAGCCGAACACGACGGCCAGCGCGAACGCGGTGAGCGTGCGCCGGTCCAGACGCTGGCCGCGCCAGCCGAGCGCGAAGGCGCCGATGATGAAGGCCGCCAGCGCGCCGCCGGAGTTCTCCACCAGGGTCCAGGTCGGGTAGGGATACCACTCATTGCCCACCGAGGTGGCCGTGGCCTCCGGCCCGATTTTGGGCAGGACGTGCTGGATGATGAAGGCGATGTTCTGAGGAAAGTACGGGTTGACGATCAGGCCGAGCGCCAGGCCGATGAGGGGGTAAACGACGGCCTTCCATTCCACGCGCCGCTCGGTGACGAAAGCGGCGGCGGCGTAGGCGCCGGCGACGACGGCCAGCAAAGGGAAGGCGTTGTACCACCAGACGTACACGAACCCGAGCGGGATCAGGGCGGCATAACGGCGCTGGAGCAGCCAGTGCAGGCCGAGGGCCAGGATGAGCAGGGACGCCGACTGGGCGCGCGGCATGCTCATCCGGTACAGGAAAGCCTCGGAGACCGCGAACAGGGCCAGCGCCCACAGCCCGGCCCAGCGAACCCCCTGGCCGCGCAGCAGCCACCAGACGGCCAGGAAAGCCAGCGCCGGCATCAGGGTGCTGGCCAGCTTGGCGCCGAGGATCAGGGCGTCCGGCTCCGGGCTGCCCGCGAACAGGGCCAGATAGACGTGGTGCAGGAAGTGATGGTCGTAGTAGGCCGCGGGGCTGAGGAGGCTGAACGGCAGCCAGACGAAGTCCGGTTTGAGACCCTGTTCCCACATGAGTCGGGCCAGGCGCATGTGATAGTAGCCGTCGTGATCGGCCAGGCCCGGCGTCGCGAACTGGATCAGGGCCATCAGGCCGGTGAAGAGGAACAGCAACGCCAGCCCTTCGGCGACGATCCGGACACCGGCACGGCTTTGCGACCACCATGGGAGGGGGCGGGTTAGCGCAAGCGAGGCGGGGGGGAGGGAGATGGCGCGCATAGACGTGGTTGGACTCGGCTGATCTGGGCCGGCGTTGCTCTTGCTCTTAAGTCGCCCTTTCCAACTGAAAGTTACGGCCAGGGGCCGCCCTGGTCGCGGGATTGACATATCGGCAAGATCGCGGAGAGGTCGGGCGGCCGAGACAGCGTGGTTCAGGGCGAGCGCATGACGAGGGGCAGGTAGAGTTTAGGGCCGGTCGGGAACGGACCCCCATCGGCTGCGGCTTCGAAGGCGCCGATGTCGCAGGCGACGCCCAGCGGACGGGCGGAGCCCCGCTGGTCGGTCAGCAAAGGGCTGCCGACTGCATCGACACAACCGGCGGGGTCGCCGCCATCCAGAGCCGGGCTCCCGGCCGGCAGGGCGTGGGTCAGGGTCGGGCCGCCGTTATCGGCCAGGTCGCCCAGGTCAGTCGCGACGCCCATCTGGTCATGCGACCCGCCGTCCAAAGCGCAGCCGGACGAGGTGGTGATGAGGTTGTAGCCTTCAGAGGCCAGGGTCCCGGCGCAGTCGTCGGGTTGGGGGGCGCCCGGGGTTCCGGCGAGATGAGCGTTGAGCCCCAGCAGCGTGTTCCGCAGGCTGAGCGAACCGACGGCGGACTGGAACAAGCCGCCGCCGCTCTGGCCGGCGCCGGCCCGGTTCATGGCCACGGTGACGTTCAGCAGGCGGGCCGCGCCGGCGTTCCACAACCCGCCGCCGTCGCCGTCGTTGGCGGTATTGCCGCTCAAGGTGCTGTTGACGATGACCAGCGTGGCGCCGGCGGCGTTGTACAGGCCGGCGCCGTTCAGGTCGGAGGAGTTGTTGTTCACGGTGCTGGCGATCACCGTCGCCTGGCCCAGGTTGGCGAGCCCGCCGCCATGACCGGCGGCGGAGTTGTCGGATAGAGCGCTGTGGGTGACCGTCAGGACGCCCTGGTTGTGGAGGCCCGCGCCGCCGATACCGGGCTCATTCGAATCGTTCCCATTCACAAGACTGTGATCGAGGGTGAGATGCCCGCCGGCGACGTTGGCCGCCCCGCCGCCGGTGAGCCCGCCGGCGTTGCCGGTGATGACCACGTTCAGCAGGGTCAGCGCGCCGGCGTTGCGCAGGCCGCCGCCGACGCCGCTGGCGGCGGTGCCGTTCCGCAGCGTGACGCCCGAAATCGTGACCGTGGCCCCGCCGCCCACCGACAGCACCCGGTCCGGGTTGGGCGCGCCCATCCCTTCGATGATGGTGGTGGCGGCGCCGGCGCCGTTGATCGTCATCGACTGTTGAATGTTCAGGTCACCGTTGATCTCCAGCCCCTCGGCAGTGCGCGGCAGAGACAGCGCATAGGTTCCAGCCGGCAACTGGATCACGGCGCCCGTGGTCTGGTTGGCCTCCATGATGGCGGCGCGCAGGGTGCAGGCGCCGGCCGCCGCAGCGCAGACACCGTCGCCGGGCAGCGCGTCGACGGCGTCCGCCGGGCTGTCCACCACAAAGATCGGAGCGGCCTGAGCCGGCGCAGACGTCAGGGCCGCGATCAGGCTCAGAAGCGCGGCGGCGAGGCGGGCATACTTGAACATCGGCAATCTCCGCGCGCGAGCAGGCCGGCTTACGGTTTGCGTCCGTCGGCGTGACAGGCGAGGCAGTTCCCGGTGTAGCCGTTGATCTCCTTGTGTTTCTCGTCCATCTTGCCCTGGTCGTGGCAGGCGGCGCACGTCCAGCTCGCGTAGTTGTTGCCCGGATGGCAGGTGGCGCAGTTGCCGTTAGCGCCGTGATGATTGATCGGAAACGAATGGTTAAAGGTCGCGTTACGCCAGTTGCCGGTGTCGGAATGACAATCGCGACAGGCGCCCGGGAAGTGGTTGGCCGGCGGCTGGTGACAGGTGGAGCAGTCCGCGCCGCCGATGGCGCTGTGATCGAAGCTCGCGTTGCGCCAGTTGCCGGTGTCGCCATGACAGTTCCGACACGCGCCGGCATAGTGGTTGGCCGGCGGCTGGTGGCAGGTGGCGCAGTCCGCGCCGCCGATGACGCTGTGATCGAAGCTCGCGTTGCGCCAGTTGCCGGTGTCCGCATGGCAGCGCGTGCAGGGCGCCGGCCAGTGGTTGGCCGGCGGCTGATGGCACTGGGCGCAGTCCACGCCGGCGACGACGCCGTGGTTGAACGTGGCCGGCGTCCAGGCCGAGGTGCTGTGGCACAGGCCGCACTGGCCGTCGTAGTGTTGGGCGGGGCGGACGTCCCTGTGGCAGGCCTGACAGTCGGTGAAGCCGGCGTGGTTGAAGGTGGCCGGCGTCCAGGCCGAGGTGCTGTGACAATCGGAGCACTGGCCCGGATAATGCTGGGCGGGCCTGGCTTTGGTGTGACAGGCGGCGCAATCGGTGAAGCCGGCGTGGTTGAAGGTGGCCGGCGTCCAGGCTGACGTGCCGTGGCAGAGTTCGCACGCGCCCGGATAGTGGTCGGCCGGCCGGACGCGGGCGTGGCACGCCTCACACTCCCTGGGCGTGCCACGATACAGGTCCTGTGAATGACAACTGCCGCAGGCGATCAGGGTATGCTGGCCGACCAGCGCGAACGTCGAGTGCGCGCCGGGGGTGGCGTTGGGCGGGAAGGGCACGCCGTGAGGCGCGATGAAGATGGGTGTGCGCGTCGGCGGGGCGGCCATCCCGCGGGCCGCGCTCACCGGGAGCGCGCCCCCGGTTTGACCTGCCGGGGTCTCACCCGAGGGCAGCCCGCCGGTAGCCGCCAGGATCAGGCGGGCGCTCTCCACGGCGCGCGCGGCGCGGTCGGCTGGCGTTATGCCGAGGCGCTGGAGCAGCGCCTGCCAGCGGGCGGCAAGCCCCGCCAGCCGGAGTTTGAGCGGGCCCCGCGCCGACGCAGGCGCGGCGCTGATAGCGGGCACTGCCTGCTGGAAGGCCTCATCCACGGCCTCCAGGGCGGCGGCCTCGCCGGGCGTCCCCAGGCCGGCCTCCAGGTCGTCCAGACGCCGCTCCACCAGGTCCAGCAGGCGCCCGGCCAGTTCCACCGGATCGCCGATCAGGGCCAGGCGCAGCTGCTCCACGCCGGCCTGGACCGGGAAGAGCGCGTCCCCGGGCCGGAAGGGCGCAATGAAGGCCAGCGATGACGCCGCGCCGCCCGCGGCCAGCGTCAGCACGATGACGGCCAGCAGGAGATAGGTCAGGCTGCGTTTAAGCATAGCGAACCCGCTTTCTCTTATCCGGCAGCCGCGGCGACTGCCGGCAGGCGGTCGGCCGGCAGGCTCTGCAGCCGGAGATAGAGCTGGCGCACCAGCCAGGTCATGTCGGCGCCGCCGCGTTCAAGAATTGGTCGGATCGGGCGGATGTCGATCTGCTTCTCGATCAGGAAGCGCAGCGGGTCGGCCAGCGTCTGATCGCCCACGACCAGGGCGCCGACCAGCCGGTCGCCGCTGAGGGCCAGCCGCACGGTGTTGGGCCCGGTCTGCGACCAGGCGCTGGCGTATGCGTGCGGGCGCGTGGCCCAGGTCTCGGATGAGCCGCGCGAGATGTGCTGGACGACCTCCGGCTCGTCGGCGTCGCGGCTGCCGCCCAATTGCCCGATGGCGGTGATGTGCAGGCCGAAGAGCAGGCAGGCGTTGAAGGGCGTCCCCTTGACGTGCGCCGTCCGCCGCCCGGCCATGTTCAGGCCGGCGACGCGGCCCTGCGCCACCGCCGTCGGCCAGAGCACGTCCAATGAGTGTTTCTTCGTCCACGGGTCCCAGGCTTGCGCGCAATCGCCGGCGGCGTACACATCCGGGACGTTGGTCTCGAGGAACTCGTCCACCAGGATGGCCTTGTCGGTCTTGACTCCGCTGTCTTGGAGAAAGCCGAGGTCTGCCTTGACGCCGATACCCGCGCCGACCAGGTCGCAGGCCAGGGTGGCGCCGCTTGCCAGACGGACGCCGGCCACGCGCCCGCGCTTGTCGCCCATGATTTCGGCCGCCTCGGTGTTGAAGTGGAGGCGCACGCCGTGCCCGGTCATGCGTTCCTCCAGGAGCCTGGACTCGGCTTCGTTGAAGACGCTGGCCCACAACACGTTGCGGCGCAGGAGGTAGTGGGTCTCCAGCTTGTGGTGGGCGAAGCCCTCCGCCATCTCCAGGGCCGTGATGCCGCCGCCGATGACGACCGCCCGCCGGGCTTTCCGGACGCGCCGCAGCAGGTCCTTCGTCCCGTCCAGGGTGTCCAGGAAGACGACGCCATCCAGGGCCGCGCCCGGGTAGGGCAGCGGCGCGGCGCGGGCGCCGGTGGCGATGAGCAGCCGGTCGTAGGCCAGTTGCTGGCCGTCGGCCAGGTGGACGCGGTGCGCGGCGGGGTCGATCCGCGCGGCCGCGCCGTGCACCAGGCGCAGGCGGCGTTCACGGTACCATTCCGGCCCGCGCGCGATCACCTGGCGCTCCGGGATCTCGTCGATGATGACGTAGGCGAGGCCCGGCCGCGAGTACATGCCGTACGGCTCGGCGCTGACCAGGGTGATCTCGCCGCGCGCGTCGTGGGCGCGGATGGTCTCGGCCGCGGTCGCGCCGGCCGCGCCGTTGCCCAGGATCAGGTAACGCGTCATCGCGGACCTCCGCCCGGCGCCAGCGCGGGGTAGGCGGCCAGCACGGCTTCCAGCTCGGGCGACGTCTCCAGCTGGGGCGGCCGGGGCGTCGCCCAGCGCAGTGTGCCGCGCGGGCAGGCCTCGATGCACTGGCCGCACTGCACGCAGTCGGCGGCGTCCACCACTTTGCCCTGGCGCGCGTAATCGCGCACGGGAATGCCGACCGGGCAGTTGTAGCCGCACACGCCGCACTGGACGCAGCGCACGCCATCGGGCGTGACGCGCGCGTCCGGGGTCGGCGCCGAGTGTGGGTGCGGCGTCAGCCCGAGGAGCTTCTCGAAGAAGCCGGGGCGCTTGCGCCTGGAGACCATGGTCACCGTCAATCGTCTCCTTCTTCGCTTTCTTCTTTGCGGCCGGTGGCGTGGCAGCCGGCGCAGTCGTCCAGCGTTTTGCCGGCCAGGTTCACCTCGTCGTGCTCGGCGCGGGTGTCGTTCGGCTCGTGCGCGTGGCAGTTGAAACAGGTGTAGGCCGTGTAGGCGGCGGTGTGGCAGGTGGCGCAGGGGATCTCGCCGGCCTCGCCGTGGTCGAGCGGGAAAGTGTGCTGCGTCAGCCGGGCAGGCGCCCAGGCCGCCGTGGCGTGGCAGGCCTCGCAGCGCTGGCCGAACAGGCCGGCGTGGATCTCCGGCTCCTGGTGGCAGCCCGCGCACTCGCGCGGCGTCCCGCGGAAACGCTGTTCCGTATGGCAACGCTCACAGGCCAGAGCGGCGTGGGCGCCGTCCAGCGGGAAGAGACGGGCGTGGTCGAAAGCGCGCATGTTGCCGGCGCCGTCATGGCAGCTCACGCAGTTCTGTCCGTAAGCCTGGACGTGCGGGTCCATGAAAGCGGCGTCGGCGGCGCGGTGACAGGCCAGGCACCGATCCGGCAGCGGCGCGAAATCGGGCACGGCGTGGCAGGCCGCGCAGTTCAGGGGCGCGCCGTCGAACCCCGCCGAGTGGTTCACAAGCTGGAAGGCGGTCTGTGCGTGGTCGAAGGCCGTGAAGCCGGGCAGGCGCCCGGGTTTCCAGTCCACCGGCTCATGGCAGGCCGCGCAATCGTCGCTCAGAGCGCCGAGGTGGCTGGCGGGGGGGGCGTGGCAGGCCGCGCAGGTGGTGGCCACGTCGGCAGGCGGGACCGCGGGCGAGTGGCACCGGGCGCACGGCGCCGCGGCGTGCCGGCCCTCCAGCGGGAACTGCGTCTGGCTGTGATCGAACGCGTCGGTCCGGTCGGCCCCGTCGTGGCATCCCGTGCAGGTTTCGCCGAACGCCGCCGCGTGGTCGGGCATGAACTCGGGCTGGGCCGGCGTGTGACAGGCGGCGCAGCGCCCGGCCGCGAACGTGTAGCCGGGCGTGGTGTGGCAGGCCCGGCAGGGCAGGGGGCCGCCGTCAAAATCCACGACGTGCCGCGCGAGGCTGAACCCGGTCACGGCATGATCGAACACCTTGACGGCGCGGGCGCTCGGATCCAGATCGGGGCCCTGGTGATCATCGTGGCAGCGCCCGCAGCGCCCGGCTTCGGCCGGGTCCAGGCGGCCGTGCAGCCCCAGACCGGCGGCCCGCTCGTCGCGCACGGCGGTGTGGCAGGTCTCGCAGCGCTCGGCCGTGACGCCCTGGAACGGCGCGTGGCACTGCCGGCAGTCCTCCTGGAAATCGGCGTGGGAGCGGAAGCCGTTGAGCGGCTGGCCTTTCTCGGCGTAGGCGGTCAGCGTCCCCGGGCTGAACATGGCGCCGCCGGAAAGCACGACGGCCACCACCAGGCCGGCGATCAGCACCGCGCCGCCCAGGCAGCCGATCCGCGAGAAGAAGGGGTGCTGGCGATTCATCCCAACAGCCCGGCCCGGAAATAGATTTCGGCCGCGACGTGGATAGCGACCGACGTGAACAGGGCGACGCCCATGGGCACGTGGGCAATGTGCCAGGCGCTCATCAGGCGGCGGGCGGCCTGCAACATGCGGATCTGGCGTTCCAGGTCGCGGCGGCGCCGCAGCAATTTCTCGATGTCGCCCAGCTTCTGCTTCTCGGTCTTCTCCAGCTTTCGAACCGCGCCGTGCAGCCGGGCGCGATAACGGAAGTCGTCCCAGCCGCGCAGCAGCACCAGCGCCCAATCGCCGCGGGCGGCGCGCCGGCGCTCGGCGTCGGCCTGCACCAGGGCGCGCACGGCGGCGGAGCGATGCTGGGCCAGGTCGGCCAGGGCGTTCTGCACCCGGTTGATCTCGCCGGCCAGGTCGGCGGACGAGGCCTCCGCGCCCGCCAGCGAGCGCGGGATGGCCGTGTACAGGTAACGGCCCAGGAAGCCGCTGCCGACCACCAGGATCGTCAGCAGCATGGTCAGCCCGGCCAGGCCGCGGAACTCGAAGGCGGAGTGCATGAGCACCATGAACGGGCCGACGATGCCGGTAAAAATATGGACGGACAGCCAGTAGCGGACCGGGCCCCACTGCCGGAACAGGCCGGTGCGTTTACGCAGGCTGTAAAGGACCTCGGTGGCGACCATAAGCACAGTGCCCAGGATGCCGAGGGTGTGGCCGAAGGGGTGGCCGCCGTCGGGCGTTGCCAGCAATTCGTAAGCAACGTAGACGAGGCTCATCAGCAGGCACACGGCCAGGCTTAACTTTAACTCACGCGACTCGTCCATATTGTCGAGAAACGGCCCTGGCCGGGCTGTCAGTCCGGCTGCGCGGACAGGCCAGGTCGAGATGGTTCTCCCCCTGCGCCGCCCGGCCGCAGGGAAAGGGCGAGCAAGAATAGCGGGGCTGGACCGCTATTCACGTACAAGTCGGAATGTGCGGCAAAAAGTTGCTGGCGGCAAGTTGCAATTTGGTTGGAAAACTGTCCGGCGGTCGGGGAGGGGGTGGGCCGTCAGCCAGGCCAGGGGGTCGTTTTCGAATTCGGGTAATTTCCCACCAGCCGGGGCGCACGGCCGTGCGCCCCAACGCGTTTACACAGGCATCGGGATACAGCCAGGCCAGGGCGGGCCGATTCAGGGGGGAGGGGGCGCGCCGGTGAGGCCGTGATCACGCGCATAACTGGCGACTTCACGGCGGCTGCGCAGGCGCAGTTTGGCCAGCACATTGCGGACGTGGTTCTTCACCGTATATTCACTGATGACGAAGCGTCGGGCGATCTGGCGGTTACTGGCGCCGCGGGTCAGCTCGCGCACAATCTCGATCTCGCGCGGCGTCAGCTCGGTAGTCAGGCCGGGGTCGGCCGGGCGGGGCGGCGGCGTGCGCGAAAACTCGTTCAGGATGCGCACTGCCAGGGCCGGCGCCAGGCCGACCTCGCCGCGCGCCACGCTGCGGATCTGCGCCAGCAGGTCATTGGCGCGCGTGTTCTTGAACAGGTATCCCATCGCCCCCGCGCGTATAGCCGCAAACAGGCGCTCGTCGTCATCATGGACGGTGAGGCACACGATCCGGGTTTCGGGCCGCTCGGCCAGGATGGCGCGCGTGGCTTCGACGCCGGTGCCGTCCGGCAGCGTCAGGTCCATGATCACGACGTCCGGCTGCAGCGCGCGGGCCAGGGCGACGGCCTCCTGGACGGAGCCGGCCTGGCCGAGCACATGGAGGTCGGTCTGCGCTTCCAGCAGACCGGCCAGCCCCTGGCGGAACAATTCATGATCGTCCACCAGCAGGACGCGTATGGGCGCGCCTTTCTCGTCTGCGGGGCGAGGGCTGGGCAGCAGCCGGTCGGCGTGCGCGCGGCTCACCGTCTGGGCCGCCTGCCGCGAGAGGCTGACGGCCGCCTCGCCGAACTTGGACGCGTAGCCCTCGGTCAGCAGGGTCACGCTGTTGAGCGGATCGCTCTGATCGTACTCCAGCACGCGGCCGTCGTCGTCCACGACCAGGCCGGGCACCTTGCGCGCCAGGGCCAGCGCCACCGGCCCGCCGATCAGGCGCATGAAGCGCTGGATGATGGCGGTGAGGACGGCGCGATAGGGGATGTCGGAGGAGCCGGGCAGGTCGGCCATGAGGTTGGGCAGTTCAGTCTTCGAAAGCGCGGCGCATGCGGAACAGGCCCCACACAATCAGCATGAAGCTGGCCACGACGAATAACCGGTGGATCAGCTCGTTGAGTTCCACGTCGATCTTGAAAAGCAGAAAGATGCTGGTTTCCAGAAGATGGGCCGTGCCCATCAGGATGATCCCGATCAGCAAGACGCGCAGACCCTTTTCCATCTGGCCGCCGACGCGCGGGCGGGCCACGTAAGCCGCGATCGGGAAGATGACGAGGAACAAATCCAGGACATAGGAAGCGGTGTGGATGTGCATGTCGGCGGGGCTCGCGCGTGAATGGGCTGGGCGGATCTGGCGCTCAGAGGGGCAGTTGGAAACGAAGCTCAGTGCCCGCCTGAGGCGTGCTGTGGATCTCCAGGGCCCCGCCAAGCTGCGCGACGTCTTCGCGCATCATCGCCAGTCCGTAATGGCCTTCCGGCGCCACCCGGGCCGGGTCGAAGCCGATCCCGTCATCACGAATGCGGAGCGTCAATTGCCGGTCCAGCCATTCCAGCGAGACGCTCGCCCGGCTGGCCTGGGCGTGGCGGTATGTGTTGTGGACGCCCTCGCGGATGAAGCCGAGAAGGTGCTGGACCAGACGGGGCGGCATGGGGCGCGGCGTGCCGCTCGATTGGAAATCAATCGGGAACTGGATGCGGCGGCTGATCGACGCCAGGTAAGGCGGCAGGGCTGTCGCCAGGTCGGCCGGCTCGTCGCTGCGCAAAACTTCCAGCAGGTTGCGGACCTGGCGATAGGCGTCGCCGGCCACATCGCGCAGCCGTTCCAGTTCCTCCCGGCGCAGTTCGGCCTGCCGCGGCGGGCCGTCGCTTGAGAGACGGTCCAGGCTGAGGTGCAGGAAGCCAAGTTGCTGGGCCAGCGCGTTGTGCAGGAAGTGGGCGATCTCGCGCCGCTCGCCGACCTGGGCGACCTCCTGCGCGTGCTCCATCTGCTTGGGGAGGGTGAGGGTGATGGCCGCCGCGCGCGCCATCTCCGGCGCCAGGTCGCCCAGGAAGTTGGCCTGAGCCGGCGTCAGCGCCGCGCCGGCTTCCAGCTCCAATCGCAGGACGCCGACCAGCAGGCCTCGGAAGACCAGGCTCAGGCACCAGCCCGCGCCGGCCGTCTCGCCGTCGCACCGATGGATCAGGCGCGACCGGGCGGCCAGGCAGGCGGCGCAGCGCTGGCCGTGGAGGGGCCGGGGGCCGAGCGGCGCCGGGCCCGCCGCCGCCGTTTCCCAATCATCCACATATTCCAGCCGGGCGTTAGTGTGATCGTACAGATACAGCGCCGCCCGCCGCACCGGAAAATGAAGCGTCGGATACTGGGTGATGAACCGGGCCAGGCCGGCCCAGTCCTGATATTGAGAGAGTTGGTAGGTGAAGCGCCGGAAGCGCTCGAGGTCGTCTACGGCCCGGCTGTGTTGCGCCAGCTGGCGCGCCAGGATGGTTAGCAGCAGCCAGCACAGGCCCGGGATGGTCAGGCCGAGCAGCAGGACCTCGGCCACCAGGCTGGCATCGACCAGGCGGTGGCCCTCGATGACCTCCACTGCCAGGGCCGCGATCAGGCCCAGCCCGAGGATCAGCCATCGGGCGCGGAGGATGGCATCGTGAGAGACGCGAAGCGTGAGGCCGGAGACCGGGAGGAGGTCCTGACGTGTGGTGTCCACGATGGCCTGAGTCCCCTATATTGATCGTTAAACCCGCTTATGTGACGATAACCTATTCTAAACCAGGCCTAATCTTTACGTCAGAGTACTTTGGAGCTAGCCCGTCGCCGCGCCGTTTCAAAAAAGAACTAGTTCTTTCGCCCCGCCAAGATAGTGCTTCGGTAGTTCTTTGCCTTAGCTCGCAGGTGATAGACGCCGCACCCCGGCCGCCTCAAAATCAGACTGGCGGGAGGGGGATTTTCCCGACCTGATCTTCAAGTTCATACGTGTAGAGGGCGCTGGCCGACCGTTCAGCCGCGCCTGGGTGCGGCCCGGCCTGTTCGGGCGGCGTCGTTTCTCTTCAGTCAGGAGGACCTCTGATGAGCTTTCATCGTCGCTTCTCATTCTTCAGGCGCCTCGACCGGCTGGCGTCGGTCATCACGGCGCTGGCGCTGGTGCTGGGTCCGCTGAA
>DAOUAB010000215.1:0-15687 GCA_034434015.1 Anaerolineales bacterium | reverse complement strand
GCGATCCCGACGATCTCGCCGGCCCGCACCGTCAGGGAGACGTCGCGCAGCGCCGGGCGGCCTTTGTCGTTCAGAGCCGAGACCCGGTCCAGCTCCAGCACCACCTCGCCGGGCGTTTGCGGCTTCTTCTCCAGGTGGAAGAGGACCTCGCGCCCGACCATCAGGCGCGCCAGCTCGGCAGGCGTCACGCCGCGCGCGGGCACCCCGGCGGCCGTCACCCGGCCCTTGCGCAGCACCGTCACGCGGTCGGCGATGTGGGCGACCTCTTGCAGCTTATGGCTGATGAAGACGATCGAGCGGCCCTCGGCCACCATCGCGCGCAGGGTCTTGAACAGCTCGTCGATCTCCTGCGGGGCCAGGACGGCGGTCGGCTCGTCCATGATCAGGACGCGCACGCCGCGGTAGAGCATCTTCAGGATCTCCACCCGCTGCTGCTCGCCCACCGTCAGTTGCCAGACCTTGGCCTGGGGGGTGATGCGCAGGCCGAAGCGCTCGCCCAGCGCGGCCATTTTGCCGTCGTAGGCGGGCAGGCGCATCAGGAAGCGCGGCTCGTCCAGGCCGAGCAGGATGTTCTCGGTGACGGTCAGCGACGGCACAAGCGTGAAGTGCTGGTGGATCATGCCCAGGCCGCGGGCGATGGCGTCGCGGGGCGAGTGGAAGTTCACCGGCTGGCCGTCCACGCGGATCTCGCCGGCCTCCGCCCGGTAGAGGCCGGCCAGGATGTTCATCAGCGTGCTTTTGCCGGCGCCGTTCTCGCCGAGCAGGGCGTGGATCTCGCCTGCCCGCAGATCGAAGTCGACGTGATCATTGGCGAGCGTGCCCGGGAACTTCTTGACGATCCCGCGCATCTCGACGACGGGTGGGGAGGTGGACATGGGCCGGGAGTTGAGTCGGTCAGGCGCCTGGAAAGGTAGTGCGTATTCCGCAACGCCGGGCGTCTACGGAATACGCACTCCGGGCTAGTCGGTCACGACCTCGGGTTCGCGCCGCCTCAGTTGCCGAGGCTCGGCAGCTCGGCGGTGATGCCGTCCGCCCACCAGTACATGCAGTACTGGCATTCCAGGCCGGGCGCGCCGGGCGGGAACTGGTCGATGTCGGCCTGCGTGATGCGCTCGCCGGCCGGCACGATGGTCTTTCCGGTGTTGTCCACGATCGGACCGGCGAAGACGTCGAAGCGCGTGAATTGGCCTTCCAGGGCCGCCTTGAGCGTGTCCTTCACCAGCTGGACGTCGGCCGGGTCGAGGTCGGCGATGCCCGGCTGCGGGGTCTGGCCTTCCATGAAGCCGAACAGGCCCATGGCGCCGGCGTCCGCGCCGAAGTACTGGAAGCCGGCCTTGTACGTGCCGGCCTTGGTCTCCGACGCGATCTGCGCGTAGACCGGGCCCCAGTTCCAGTAGATGGTGGTCAGACAGCCGCTCTTGGTGCAGTTGCCGTACCAGTCGTAGTTGACGCCCCACTTGCCCTTCTCGGTGGCCACGTCGCCGGCGGCCGGCGTGTCGGCGCCGGTGAAGACCACCTGGACGCCGGCGTCGAAGAGCGAGGCGGCGGCCTCCTTCTCAATCACCGGATCGTGCCAGGTATTGATCCAGCGCACGTCCATGGTGCAGTCCGGGCAGGTGCGCTTGGCGCCGAGCATGATGGCGTTGCCCAGGCGCAGTTCCTCCGGGATGGGGAAGGTGGCCATGTAGCCGAGCCGCG
Source organism: Anaerolineales bacterium (assembly GCA_034434015.1). Classification (GTDB taxonomy): domain Bacteria; phylum Chloroflexota; class Anaerolineae; order Anaerolineales; family UBA6663; genus SpSt-583. The sequence continues at coordinate 13,989 of DAOUAB010000215.1, read as the reverse complement.
GGTTGCCGTCTTTCTTGGCGCGCGCCCCGGCCAGCATGCCGGCCAGGTACTTGAAGACTTCCATCTCGCCGAACAGGTTGCCGAAGTTGGTGCCGTTGCTCTTGTAGCCGGTCAGGTGGATGAACATCGTGTCCGGGAACTCGCCGGCGACCACCTCCATCGGGTCCATGTAGCCGAACGACGTGCCGATGATCAGGTCGAAGCCTTTGCGGGCCAGGCTGCGGAAGACCTGCTCGGAGTCGGCGCCCTCGGGCACCAGCTCGACGTAGGCGACGTGCGTGTCCGGGACGTTCTGCTCGACATACAGCAGGCCTTCGTAGTGGGCCTGGCTCCAGCCGCCGTCGTCGTGCGGTCCGATCAGCACCATGGCGACGTTGAACTTGCCCTCCTCAATCGCCGGGATCTGCAGCTCGCCGCCGGTGTCCGGGGCGGCCGTCGGCTGCTCGGCCGTGGCCTGGGGGGCGGCCGTCGGCGTGGCGGCCGGTTGACAGGCGCTGACCAGCAAAGCCAGGATGGCGACCAGGCTCGCGAGACGCCACAGTTTCGATTGCATGACTTGCTCCTCCTCATCAGAATTGGGCGGTGACAGGCTTCAGCGGGAACGGGCGCTGGGGGCGGTCGGGGTCGCAACACCTCCTTTCATCGGGCGACAAAAGGGACGATCTCAGATTGGCAGGCCGCAATGGAACGGGCTTATTGTAGCCAGAGACGGCCGGCCGGATAGTGGCGGAAATCACCAAATCCGGGGGCCGAAATCCCGGACGACTGTTCTGTAAGCGCTGGAATCTATTATAGGCCGGTTTGACGGCGGCCACAAAACGGCGCGGGCGCGGCGCCTGCGGCGGAGGTTTCTCCGCGCTCGCGCCGTGGAACTCCGGCTACGGGCGGGAGGCGGTTTCCGGCGCAGGCCTAAGCCGGTCCTCCAGCTCGGCGCGCTTGTGGATCAGGCGCGGAAGGCAGTCGGGGCAAATCCACAGATCGCGGCCCTGGTAATGCCAGACCATGAGGGGGACCTGCCGGGCGGAACGTTCGCAACTCAGACAGCGCGGATCAGATGGAGGGGTCATCGGGCGGCTCCGTGGGCAGGGGAGGGCGCAGAAGTTGAGCGCGGAGCTGGCGGATCGCCTGATCGAGCGCCTCGCCTGTGGACTCCAGCTGGGCCGCCAGCTCCGGGGGCACACTGTCTTCGACGGCGCTCAGCACGGCGCTGGCGGCGAACAAGGTCTGGATGGCATCGTCATTCAGCTGGCGGCTGACGGCGGCGTGCTCGCGGGCATGGGCGAGTTGCGCCGCCTGGCGCTCGCCCGTCTCGCGCGCCTCCAGCCAGCGTCTGAGCAGCTCCAGAACAAAATAGGTCAGGAGCGGGCCGACCGTCCCATAGATCAGGATTTCAGCCAGGAAATGCAGATCGGCGCCCCAGCGATCGTGAATCCAGCGCGACGGCCCCAGCTCATAGATGACGACGACCGCCGCCAGCGCGGGCGGCACCCAGCGCCTGAGGATCAGCACCCGCCGGCGCATGGAAGCGAGTGAGGCCGCCGTGGTCAACTGATCCCCCGGCCCTCCGAATATCCAGTTAAACAAAGTGTTCAGCACCCGGCAATTTTGGTCTGCTTTCTCGGCATAGACGGAGAGACGATGGTCATATTTCTGGCATGACATTTGTCACATGCCTGCTTCAAAGGCGTTCGTTGGCGGCGGGGCGTGGGCATTTTCCTGCGGTTTATGACGCCCGTCATACTCCCCGCAGTCGGGGTCCCCAATAATGCGTATGGTTTTGTCTGATTTCCCCCATCCACAAGGAGACCCGCCTATGAAGAAGAGACTGTTCACCCTTGGCCTGGCGCTGATGCTGATCGTCGGCGCGTGCGGCCAGCAGCCCCAGGCCACGCCGTCGGCCGGCGGCGGCCTGCCGGCGGACGCCGCCGCCGTCGCCCAGGAGCGGGGCCTGACCCCGGACGACATTTACGCCGCGCTCAAGACCTACATGCCCTCCGGCCAGACCGACCCGTACATCATGCTCTCATCCGGCGGGCAGTCCGGCCAGGTCTATGTCATCGGCGTGCCGTCCATGCGCCTCCTCAAAGAGATCGCGGTCTTCACGCCGCAATCCTGGCAGGGCTACGGCTACGGCGGCTCGGGGGATGAGATCCTGGCCGGCGGCTTTATGCCGGACGGCGCGGAGCTCAAGTGGGGCGACACGCACCACCCGAACATCTCCGAGACCAACGGCGAGTACGACGGCGAGTTCGCCTTCATCAACGACAAGGCCAACGCCCGCCTGGCCGTGATCAGCCTGAAGGACTTCGAGACCAAGCAGATCGTCAAGAACCCGAACACCATCAGCGACCACGGCGGCGCCTTTGTGACGCCGAACACCGAGTACGTGGTGGAAGGCCCGCAGTACGGCGTGCCGCTGGGCTGGGAATACGCCCCCGTCGACGAGTACGCCGACCAGTACCGCGGCCTGATCACGTTCTGGAAATTTGACCGCGTGGCCGGGCGCGTGGACCCGAGCCGGTCCTTCCAGATCGAGCTGCCGCCCTACTGGCAGGACCTGTGCGACGCCGGCAAGCTGGTCAGCGACGGCTGGTTCTTCTGCAACTCCTTCAACACCGAGCTGGCCACCGGCGGCGTCGAAGACGGCAACCCGCCCTTCGAGGCCGGCACCACCAAGAACGACACCGATTACCTGCACATCTTCAACTGGAAGAAGGCCGAGGCGGTCTTCCAGGCCGGCCAGGCCGAGACCATCAACGGCATGGCCGTCATCCGGCTGCAGACGGCCATTGACGAGGGGATCCTGTTCTTCACGCCGGAGCCGAAGAGCCCGCACGGCGCCGACGTCACCCCGGGCGGCGAGTTCATCGTCGTCGGCGGCAAGCTGGACCCGCACGTCACCGTCTATTCGTTCGAGAAGATCCAGGCCGCCATCGCCGCCGGCGGGCTGGCGACCGACCCGTACGGCGTGCCCGTCATCCCGCTCGACAAGGTCATGGAGGCCCAGGTGGAGCTCGGCCTCGGCCCGCTGCACACGGTTTTCGACGACAAGGGCTACGCCTACACCTCGCTCTTCCTGGACTCGGCCGTGGCGCGCTGGACGCTGGGCGGCCCGTACGACGACAAGAACCCCGAGGACGGCTGGACGCTCGTCCAGAAGCTGCCGGTCCAGTACAACATCGGCCACATCACGGCGGCCGAGGGCGACACCGCCTCGCCCGACGGCCAGTATGTGGTGGCGCTGAACAAGTGGAGCATCGACCGCTTCGCCAACATCGGCCCGCTGATGCCTCAGAACTTCCAGCTGGTGGACATCAGCAAGACCGGCGACCAGATGAAGGTGATCTACGACATGCCGATCGGCATGGCCGAGCCGCACTACGCCCAGATCATCAAGGCCGACAAGCTCAAGGCCTGGCAGGTCTATCCGGAGATCGGCTGGAACCCGGAGACGATGAGCGTCGATCCCAGCGCCATCACCAGCGAGGACCAGGCGCGCGTCGAGCGGAACGGGGACACCGTCGAAATCTGGATGTCGGTGATCCGCTCGCACTTCAAGCCGGAGCGCATCGACATCAATAAGGGCGACCGGGTGATCTGGCACGTCACCAGCCTGGAGCGCACGCCCGACGCCACGCACGGCTTCGCGCTCTCCGGCTACAACATCAACCTGAGCCTGGAACCGGGCGAAACCCAGACCATCGAATTCACGGCCAACCAGTCCGGCACCTTCACCTTCTACTGCACCGAGTTCTGCTCGGCCCTGCACCTGGAGATGATGGGGTATCTGACGGTGAAACCGTAACCGCACCCCTCCCCACCCCGGCCCTCCCCTTCCCTCTCCCAGTGAGAGAGGGAAGGGGAGGGTGGCCGCGCCCGCCGGCGGGCGAAGGGCCGGGTGGGGTCAGGTGAGGTCGGAGGCTCCTATGAAACTCCTCAACCTCGACCCCGACGTCAAAGTCCTGCTGCCGGACGGCAGCACGCGGCAGTTGCAGGATTACCTGCTCCCAAGCGCGCTGTTGATGGCGGCCGCCCTGATGCTGATGGTGTCCCTGTTTGTGCCTTACTGGCGCATGACCATGACGGCGCCGCAGTACCCGAAGGGCCTGGCGGTGGATGTGTACGTCACCCATCTCGAGGGCGATATGCGCGAGATCGACGGGCTCAACCACTATCTCGGGATGCCGCCGCTGGACGAGGGCGGGCGTTTTGAGCGCGCCGTGGCCCCGCTCGCCATCGTCACCTTCGGCCTGCTGCTGGTGGCCGGGGTTTTCGTCCACAACCAGTGGGCGGCCCTGCTGGCGCTGCCGGTCATCGCCTATCCGTTCGTCTTCCTCGCCGACCTGTGGTGGATCCTGTATCAATACGGCCACAGCATCGATCCGAACTCCGCCCTCGGCGGCGCCATCGCGCCGTTCACGCCGCCTATCCTGGGCGAGGGCAAGGTCGGCCAGTTCGGCACGACCGCCAGCTGGGAGCTCGGCCTGTTTCTGGCGTTCGGCGCGGCGGCCGTCGTGCTTGCGGCGCTCTGGTTCCACCGCGCGGCCTACAAGCCGATCGTGGATGCGCGGAAAGCCGTGAGCCGTGGGCCGTTATCCGTGAGCAGCGGTCGCTAGGATTTAAGTTGCCATGCAGCTGGCTAAGCGTTGGGCTGGGGTGGTGGCGGCGCTCCTGGCGATGCTGAGTATCGCGCCCGCGCCGGCGTCTCTCGCCATGGACCGCCGGTCACTGTCCGCTCTCCCGTTGGTCGTCTCCCCCGCCGGCCCGTACACCACGATTGCGGCGGCGCTGGCCGAGGCCGAGCCGGGCGCGGTCATTGAAGTGCGCGGCGGCGTCTACCCGGCGCTGGTGGTGGACAGGCCGGTGATCCTGCAGGGCGTGGGCTGGCCCGTGATCGACGGCGGCGGGCAGGGCACCGTCGTGCAGATCAACGCGCCGGGCGTCGTCTTCCGGGGCTTCGAGGTGCGCGGCAGCGGCGACGAGCCGGACCGCGACCACTCCGGCGTCATCATTGCCGCCTCGGATGTCGTCGTCGAGAATAACCGGCTCAGCGAAGTCCTGTTCGGCGTCTTCGTCTCGCAGGCCGAGCGGGTGGTGGTGCGCGGCAACGACATCACCGGCAAGGCCAAGTATGACGCGGCCCGCCGCGGCGACGCCATCCGGCTGTGGTACGCCGCCGACACGCTGATCGAGGCCAATACGGTGCATGCGGTGCGCGATGTGGTGGTGTGGTATTCGCGCGGCGTCACCCTGCGCGCGAACACGGTCACCGACGCCCGCTATGGCATCCACCTGATGTACGCCGACGACGCGACGGTCGAGCGCAACCGTTTCCTGAACAACGCGGTCGGCATCTACACGATGTACTCGAAGCGGGTGCGCCTGGCCGCGAACGAGCTCCGCAGCCAGCGCGGCCCGAGCGGGTACGCCCTGGGCTTCAAGGACGCCGACGACATCACGGTCGCCGACAACCTGGTGGTGGACAACCGCGGCGGGCTCTTCATCGACGCCGCGCCGTTCAGCCCGCAGGGCTATGCGCGTTTCACGGGCAATGTCTTTGCCTTCAACGACGTCGGCGCGATCCTGCTCACGTCGACGCGCCGGGCGGAGTTCACGGGCAATACCTTCTGGGAGAACCTCGAACAGGTCGCCATCCAGGGCGGCGGCGACCTGAGCCAGGCCAACACCTGGCGCGATAACTTCTGGAGCGATTACGCCGGCTTCGACCTCGACGGTGACGGCGCCGGCGACGCCCCCTACCACGCCGAACGCTTCTTTGAGGGCCTGACCGACCGGGAACCGCTGCTGCGCGCCCTGATCTACAGCCCGGCCGCCCAGGCCATCGAATTTGCGGGCGCGGCCATGCCGATTTTCCGGCCGCAGCCCAAGCTCACCGACCCGGCGCCCCGGATGCGGCCGGCGGACCTGGCCGCGTTCGCGGGCGCGCCCCGGCGCGACGGCGCCTCGCCTATCCTGCCGGCCGCGCTGCTTTTGCTCGGCGTCGGGGCCGTGTGCGCTCTGTCGGGAGGGTCCTGGATGTCAACGAAGGCTTTAGCCACAGGGAGCGCGGAGAACACGGAGAGTATGGAACAAACGATGGCTCACCCGGCGAACGCCGCGCCCTCCGCAGTTCATAGCCTCTCCATCCAGAACGTCGCCAAGCGGTATGGCAAAGTGACGGCGCTGGAAGACGTCTCGTTCACGGCGCAGGCCGGCGAGGCCATCGCCCTGTGGGGCGCCAACGGCGCCGGCAAGACGACGCTGATCAAGGCCCTGCTCGGCCTGGTGGAGGTGCAGGGCGTGATCCAGGTGGCCGGCTGCGACGTCCGCCGCGCTGGAAAAGCCGCGCGCCGCCAGATCGGCTACGTGCCGCAGGAGGTGGTCTTCTACGAGCAGAGCGTGGAGGCGACGCTGGTCTACTTCGCGCGCCTGAAGTCGGCGCCGCTCGAGCGCGTCCCGGCGCTGCTGACGCGCCTGGGCCTGGACGGGCACGCCCGCAAACTGGTCTCGGCCCTCTCCGGCGGCCTGCGCCAGCGCCTGGCCCTGGCCGTCGCCCTGCTGGCCGATCCGCCGGTGCTCCTGTTGGACGAGCCGACCGCGAACCTGGATGCCCAGGCCCAGCGCGATTACCTGGCGCTGCTGGCCTCGTTGTGCCAGCAGGAGCAGAAGACGATCCTGTTCGCCTCGCACCGGCTGGAGGAAGTGGAATGGCTCGCCCAGCGGGTCGTGGTGCTGGAGCATGGGCGCGTGGTGAAGGTCGTCAGCCCGGCCGAATTGCTGACCGACCTGATGCCGTATATCAAGCTGACGCTGTGGGTGCCGGAGGCGCAGCGGTCCGACGCGCTGGCGCGCTTCACGGGGGCCGGCTTCCGCGCCCACCTCAACGGCCGCGGCACGGTGGTCGTGGAGGTCCGGGCGGAGGAGAAGCTGGCGCTGCTCCGGATGATGAGCGAGTTGACGGTGCAGGACTTTGAGATGGAGCGAGGTGGGCTATGGAAATAGGCCTGGTCTGGACGATCGCGCAACGCGAGCTGCGCGAGGCGCTGCGCAACAAGTGGCTGGCCTTCTACGCGCTCGGGTTTGCGGCGCTGGCTTTCGCGCTGTCCAGCGCCAGCCTGGCCTCGGCCGGGTACAGCGGTCTGGGCGGCTTCGGGCGGACGGCGGCCAGCCTGGTCAACGCGCTCCTGCTCTTCGTGCCTCTGCTGGGATTGAGCGCGGGCGCGGCGGCGCTGGCCGGGGACCGCGAGCGCGGCACGCTGCTCTACCTGCTCTCACAGCCGGTCAGCCGGGCCGAGGTTTTCTGCGGCAAGGCGCTCGGCGCGGCGCTGGGCGTGACGGCCGCGCTGGGTGTGGGCTTCGGCCTGGCCGGGCTGGCCCTGGCCTCGGCCGGCGACGGCGAGGCGGGCGCGTTCCTGGCGCTGGCCGGTTACACCCTCCTGCTGGCGTTGGTCTCGCTCGGCCTGGGGTTTCTGATCAGCGCCTCCACCCGCAAGAGCGCCACGGCGCTGGGCGCGGCCCTGATCGTCTGGCTGGTCCTCGTCTTCTTCAGCGATCTGGGGCTGGTGGGGGTGACGCTGGCTCTGCGCCCGACGCCCGCGACGCTGCTGGGCCTGCTCCTGGTCAACCCGCTTCAGGCGTTCAAGCTGGGCGCCATCTACAGCCTGCGCGCCACGCTCGACACGCTCGGCGCGGCCGGGCAGTACGCGGTCTTCCGCTTTGGGCCGGCCCTGCCGGGCCTGCTGGCCGGCCTGCTGGCGCTCTGGGCGGCGGCGGCCTTCGGCGGGGCGTTCGCGCTGTTCGCGCGGCGAGGCGATGCGTAAAGGGCGGGGCGGACACGCTCAGCCTTGACGGGCGCGTCGCGACGCTGCGGATGACGGATCGAGGTGAGGCATGAGGTTTTCCCGTCGCCGTTTCCTGATGTGCGCGGCCGGCGCCGCCGCCGCGACCGTCGTCGCGGCCTGCGCGCCGGGCAGCGCCGAGCCGCAGCCGCCGGAGATCAACTACGGTTTTGATGTGTGCGACCAGTGCGGCATGCTCATCAGCGAGCCGCGCTTCGCCTGCGCCCTGGTGCTGGAGGACGGCCGCGCCCTGAAGTTCGACGACCTGGGTGACATGGTCATGCACCACCTGGACCGGCCGAACCTCAAGGTCGCCGCCTGGTTCGTGCACGACCATTTCACCGAGGCCTGGATCCGCGGCGAAACGGCCTTCTATGTGTCCAGCGCCTCGATCGCGTCGCCGATGGGGCATGGCCTGGCGGCCTTCGCCACCCGCGAAAGCGCGGACATGTTTGCGAAATCGTACTGCGCCGAGACCGATTGCCCGGTGCTGGGTTTTGACGAACTGCGGGCACACGTGCATGCGGAGCTGCACTGACCCCTATCTACTATTGAGGAGACCTGAATGACCAAGCGAAGTGTTTCTCTCATCCTCCTGGCCGTCATGGTCGGGGTGTTGGCGGCGGCCTGCGGCGGCGGGGAGTCGGCCGGCGGCGGGGGCGGCCAGGTTTCGGCCGAGGCCCAGGCGTTTGCGGGCCTGCAGGGCGACCCCGCCAAAGGCAAGGCGGGCTTCGACTCCACCTGCGTCTCGTGCCATGGCCCGGACGGCACCGGCATCGCCGGGCTGGGCAAGGACCTGACCACCAGCGAGTGGACGCGGAGCCAGCCGGACGCCGAGCTGATCCTGTTCCTGACCAAGGGCCGGCCGTCCAGCGATCCGTTGAACACGACCGGCGTGGACATGCCGCCCCGCGGCGGCAATCCGGCGCTCAAGGACCAGGACCTGGCCGACATCGTGGCCTACGTCCGCTCGATCCAGAAATAGGAGAGCCGCGTCTTAGGTCGGGCTCAGACTGAGGGCGCCTGTGACCCGTTCGGTTGCCCCGTCGGCGGATGAGCCTGCGGCGCCGCGCGTGGATGCGCGCACCGGCCTGCCGCTGCCGGACCCCTTCCCCGAGTATGTCCCGTGCCCGCACTGTGGCGAGCCCGAGGTCGAAGCCTGGTGCTACCAGAGCCGCGTCCGCTGTCACAAGTGCGGGGGGTGGGTGCCGCATACGGCGGAGGCGTGCCGGGGAAGCTCGCCGATCTGCCGGCCGTACGTGGAACGCGAGCAGCGCGAATCGGCGTCGGGCGAGTGAGCGTGCGTCAGCCGGGCCGGGCGATGGCGCCAAGTTTCTCCCGATCCAGGATCAGGAGATAGCCGCCGCGCTCGGTCCGGATCAACGCCTGCTGGCTGAAACGCGACAGGGTGCGGATGGCGGTCTCCAGGGTCGTGCCGGCCATGTCGGCCAGGTCCTGGCGGGAGAGCGAGATGGTGATGAGGGTGCCGTCCGGCACCGTCCGGCCGACGCGGTCGGCCAGCTTGAGCAGGATGTGGGCCATGCGCCGTTCGACGCGCTCGCCGGCCAGGATCTGCATGTTGATCATGGAGCGATGCCGGGCGCCCAGCATGCGCAGCAGCTTCAGGGTCAACGCCGGATAGCGCCGCAGGAACTGGGCGTAGACCTCGCTGGAGAAACTCACCAGCGTCGAGTCCTCCATCGCCTTGGCGGTGGCGGGATGGGTGGGGAAGAACAGGACCGCCCCGCCGAAGGCCTCGCCCGGCGCGATCATCTCCAGGATCACCTCGCGCCCGTCGAGGTCCTGATAGACGATCTTCACCTGGCCGCTCTGCACCAGCCAGACCTGGTCGCACGGGTCGTCCTGATTGAAGATAACGGCGTCACGGCTCACCTGGGTCACGTGGCAGTGCGCGGCCAGCGCGGCCAGGTCCGCAGGCGGCACGTCGGCCAGCAGCGGCAGCCTGGCCAGAAGGTCCGCGATGGTGGCGCTGGCGAGGGTCATCTTGGCGTGCCGGGTATGTGCGTCTTCTCGGGCGTTGCCAATGGCGTTTACGAGCACCCCGAGCTTGTCGAGGCGCGCTTTCCGCAAACAGACCGGGAACGCGCTCCAATATTACCTGATTGTACCCAAAGAGGCTTGCGGCGATGACGACGATGTGGACGCGCCGGATTCCCTGGGTGTTGCTGCTGGGCGACCTGATCGCCCTGGCGCTTTTCGTGTTCATCGGTCAGCAGGATCATGGCCTGGTGGACGAGGTCAATCCGCTGTGGGGCGTGCTGCAAAGCGGCTGGGTCTTCTTCGTCGTCTGGGCGGCCGCCGGCCTGTGGCTGGGCGCGTTCTCGGAGCAGATCGCCGACCCGGCCGGCCGGGTCGGGGGCTTTCTCTCCCGCTCGCTGAACACCTGGCTGGTGGCGGCCCTGCTCGGGCTGTTGCTGCGCTCGGCGGTGCTGGGGCGCGCGGTCGTGCCGACGGTTTTCATCGTCGCCACGCTGGGCTTCGGCGGCCTGTTCGTGCTCGGCTGGCGCTTGCTGTTTGTCCTGGGCTGGACGCTGGCCCGCCGGCGATCCGCAGCCCGTCAGGAGTTATAACGAAGATGCTTTCCTATACCGTTCTCAACCTGTCGTCCCTGATGCCCGACGTCCCGCCGGACAGCATCCTGAGCCGGACGGTGTTCTCCAATGACACGCTCAAGGCCGTGTTTTTTGGTTTCGCGCCCGGCCAGGAGCTCTCGGAGCACACGGCCTCCGTCCCGGCCGTGATCCACATCCTGAGCGGCGAGGCCGAGCTGACCCTCGGCGGCGAGCGCGTGGACGCCGCGCCCGGCACCTGGGCCCACCTGCCCGCCCACCTGCCGCACAGCGTGCGCGCCCGCACGCCCGTGACGATGCTGTTGCTCATGCTGCGCGAGGCGCAGACCGCCGCATGAGCGCCTCGGCCGCGCGCCTGCCGCTCCTGGCGCTGGCCGGGCTGGCGCTCCTGGCGGCTTTGTGGGCGTCGCTGGCCCGGCTGGGCTGGGCGCTGCCGGCGCTGCCGCTGCCCATCACCGGCCAGCACGGCGCGCTGATGACGTCCGGCTTCCTGGGCACGCTCATCGGCGTCGAGCGCGCGGTGGCCCTGCGCTGGCGGCCGGCCTACCTCGGCCCGGCTCTGTCCGGCCTGGGCACGCTGCTGCTGGCCCTGGGCGCGCCGCTCGACCTCGGCCGCGGCCTGATCGTGCTGGGCGCGCTCGGCCTGGTGATCGTGTTCGTGCGCATTGTGCGCGCGCATCCGGCGACTTACACGGTCGTCATGGGCCTCGGCGCCGTGCTCTGGCTGGCGGGCGACCTGCTGTGGTGGCGGCGCGCGCCGATGCTGGCCGTGGCCCCGTGGTGGATCGGTTTTCTGACGTTGACCATCGCCGGCGAGCGCCTGGAGCTGGGCCGCCTGCTCAAGCCGGGCCGGCTGGTCCGGCGCGCGTTCGACTTCGCGGTCGCCGTGATCCTGGCCGGTCTTGCGTTGTCGCTGTGGCGTCCGGAGTGGGGCCACCGGGTCTTCGGCGCCGGACTGCTGGCGCTGGGCGCGTGGCTGGCCTGGAACGACATCGCCCGCCACACCGCGCGCCGGGCCGGCCTGACGCGCTACATTGCGCTGAGCCTGCTGCCCGGCTACCTGTGGCTGATGCTCGGCGGCGGCGTGTGGCTGACGCTGGCCGGGCGCCTGGACGACCGCCTGATCTACGACGCCGCCCTGCACACGCTGTTGCTCGGCTTTGTGTTCTCGATGATCTTCGGCCATGCGCCCATCATCCTGCCGGCTGTGCTCGAGCGCGACTTCGATTACCGCCCGTGGCTCTACGGGCCGCTCGCGCTGCTGCATGCGTCGCTGGTCGTCCGGGTCGTCGGCGACCTGGCCGGGGAGGCCGGCGTGCGCCAGTGGGCGGGCCTGGTCAATGTCCTGGCGGTCCTGATTTTCATCCCGCTGATGGCGGCCCTCACGCGGCCGAGGCCCAGGGCGGGCGTCTGAAGGCGCCTCCATGCCTACGCTCACCCGCTGGTATCTGAAGACGGCTCTGCTCTACCTCCTCGCCGCGTTGTTGCTGGGCGTGCTGCTCGCGGCGCGCGCTCTCATTGACCTGCCGGGCGCGGTGAGCGGGCTGGGCCCCGTCTACTTTCACCTGCTCATGGTCGGCTGGGTGACGCAGTTGATCTTCGGCGTCGGTCTGTGGATGTTCCCCAAGTACTCGGCCGGGCAGCCGCGCGGCGACGAGCGGCTGGGCTGGTTCACGTTCGGGGCCTTGAACGCGGGATTGCTTCTGCGCGCGGTGGGCGAGCCCTGGTTAGTGACCCAGCCGGGCGGCCCGGCAGGCTGGTTGTTGGCGACCTCGGCCGTCCTGCAACTGGCGGCCGGGTGGGCGTATGTGGCTAACACCTGGCCGCGTATTCGTGTAAAGTGAGAGAATTGCCAACGAGGAGATTCGCGATGTCAGCGCCAATGGAAATTGATCACCTGGAACCCGAGCCGGCCGAGGAGTGGCGGCGCCTGCTCCGCTTTGTGAACTGGGGCGCGGCCGAACGGCTGGCCGCCGCGCGGTCGGTGGAGGCGCTCTTCCGGCGCGGCACAGAACTGGTCGTCGCCACGTACGATTACCTGCGCCAGGTCCCGGAGACCGCCGCGATCCTGGGCTGGGAGACCGCCGTGGATGACGCCCACCTGGAGGAGCGGCGCCGGTTCTTCACCGTCTGGCTGGCCCGGACGCTGGGGCTGGACACCAGCGACGAGTTCGCCTACTACCTGTTCCGGGCCGGGCAGTGGCACGCCGGGCAGGGCCCGCGCCGCATCCACACGCCCCCCGAATACGTCACCGGCTCCATCGGCCTGGTGCAGGCGAGCTTCGCGCGCTTCATGCTGGAGGCCGGGCTGTCGGTGGAGGTCGTGGCCGGGGCGACGGCGGCCTGGAACAAGTACCTGTCGGTCCAGCTCAACCAGATGCTGCTCGGCTACCGGGTGGCGCGCGAGCTGGAGGCCGGCTCGCTGGCCGTGCGCTGCCGGGTCTTCGGGCGTCTGCGGCCGCTGGTGGGCCGGGCGGAGACCGAGGTCCATGCGGCGGCCGGGGCCACGGTCGGCGACGTGGTGCGCAAGTTCCTCAACTACTACCCGCAGGTGCGCGCCGAGGCGCTGGACCGGGTGTGGCGCGGCGAGGACGAGGCCAACTCATTGTGGCTGAAGACGAAGCCCGTCTACTCCCCGCGCTATGGCTGGAGTGTGCTGCGCAACGGGCGCGACGTGCGCTACGCCGGCGGCTTCGCCGAGCCGGTCGAGTCCGGCGACGACGTGGCCATCTTCCCGCCGGGCCGCTGACGTGCCGCGCCTGAGCGCCTGGCTGGTGCGCGCGGCGTTGCTCTACCTGGCCGGCGGCTTCCTGCTCGGCGCGCTGTTGCTGGTCAACAAGGGCCTCCCCTTCGACGGCCGGGCCTGGCGCTGGCTGCCGGTGCACGTCGAGCTCCTGGTGATGGGCTGGACCCTGCAGCTGGCGCTGGGGGTGGCGTACTGGATCCTCCCGCGTTTCCAGACGCGGCGCCGCCGGGAAGGCTGGGCGGCGGCCGCCGGCGCGCTCTTGAACCTGGGCGTGTGGTGCGTGAGCCTCGGGTCGTTGCTGGCGCTGCCGGGCTGGGTGACGCTGGCCGGCCGCGGGGCCGAGGCCCTGGCCGCGCTGGCCTTCGCCTGGCACGCCTGGCCGCGCATCAAGCCGCTGATCGCCGGGTGAGCGCGTCTCCGCCACACCCACAGCAAAGAGCCTCTGGTCACGACCAGAGGCTCTTTTTATGCGGGCTCCGGGCTGCGCGGCGCTACGGGATCAGCGAGTCGAGCAGGCGGTTGGGCGAGTTGCGGCCGGCGTTGCTCACCACGTTGGGCGTGGCGCCGTTGACGATGGCGTCACGGACCGTCGCCGGCGAGGTCCCGGTGTAGGTCTACAGGTACAGGGCCGCGACGCCGGCGAGACATGCGGGGTGGCCATCGGCATGCCGCTGATGGTGTTGGTGGCCGTGCTGCTGGTGTTCCAGGCCGAGGTGATCGACGAGCCGGGCGCGAACAGGTCCAGGCAGCTGCCGAAGTTCGAATAGGAGGCGCGCGCGTCGGTGGAGGTGGTGGCGCCGACGGTGATGGCGGC
>DAOUAB010000214.1:0-3703 GCA_034434015.1 Anaerolineales bacterium | reverse complement strand
ACAGGTCTTCGGGCGCGGCTTTGGCGTATTCGACAAACACGTCGAAATAACGATCCCCGTCGAAGACGCCGGTGTCCAGCAGCTCAAACTCGGGATCGCGCCGGCCGCGCCGCCGGTTTTCGTCCACCAGCCGGGCGTACGGGAACGGGGCCTGCGGATACTTGTACAGCATCCGCATGTAGCTGTGGGTGGGCGTGCTGTCCAGGTAGAACCAGTATTCCTTCGCGTCCTCGCCGTGATTGCCCTCCGGCCCGGCCAGGCCGAACAACCGCTCCTTCAGGATCGGGTCGCGGCCGTTCCACAGCGCCAGCGCGAAGCACAGGACCTGGTTGCGGTCGCAGACGCCGGCCAGGCCGTCTTCGCTCCAGCGGTAGGCGCGGCTGCGGGCATGATCGTGCGGGAAGTAGGTCCAGGCGGAGCCGTCGGCGCTGTAATCCTCGCGGACGGTGCCCCAGGCCCGCTCGCTCAGATACGGCCCCCACAGCTTCCAGTCGGCCCGGCGGTCGCGGTGGGTCTCAAGGCGCTCGTGTTCAGTCGTCATCTCTTCCGCTCCTCCGGCGCGCTGGCGATGAAGCCGATGTTACCATCTCAGCCGGCGCGGGATCGTGTCACCGGCGCTGGCTGGTACAATACCCAACTGCGCCACGAAAGCGCTGAGCACAACCCTCCCGATGTCACACCATATCCATGCTGGTTGAGGGCCAACCCCGGGACGAAGGCGCGTTGCTGGCCGCTCTGCGGGCCGGGGATGAGGCGGCTTTCCTGGCGCTGGTCGAGCGGCACCAGGCGGCGATGGTGCGCCTGGCGGCGGCCTACGTCGGCAGCCCGGCCGCGGCCGAGGACGTGGTCCAGGAGACGTGGGTGCGGGCGCTGCGCGGCCTGGACAGGTTCGAGGGCCGCTCGTCGCTCAAGACCTGGCTCTATCGCATCCTCACCAACACCGCCCTGACTCACGCCCGGCAGGCAGGGCGGACCATCACCTTTTCCGACCTGGCCGGCGCCGACGACGAGCCGGCCGTGGAGCCGGAACGCTTCCGGCCGGCCAGCGACCGCGAGTGGGCCGGGCACTGGGCCGTCGAGCCGCGCCCGTGGCGCGTGGAAAGCCTGGACGACCGCCTGATCCAGCGTGAAGTGCTCGGCCGCCTCCAGGCCGCGCTTGACGCGCTGCCGCCCAACCAGCGGGCCGTGATCACGCTCCACGACGTGGAGGGCTGGGAATCGAAAGACATTTGTAATGTTTTAGGTCTGACAGAGACTAATCAAAGGGTCTTGTTACACCGGGCGCGGGCGAAGGTCCGGCGCGTCCTGGAACGGTACTTTGACGACGAAGCGGTCAACGAGCGATGAGCCAACCCGAGCTGACCTGCCAGGAATTGGTGGAATTGGTCACAGATTATCTGGAGGCGGCCCTGCCGCCGGAGGCGCGCGCCCGTTTCGAGGCCCACGTCCACGGCTGCACGGAATGCCAGGTCTACCTGGACCAGATGCGGCAGACGATCCGGTTGACAGGCCGCCTGTCCGCGGCGCAGTTCTCGGACGAGGCGCGCCGCAAGCTCCTGGATGCCTTCCGGAACTGGAAGGCGGGCTGACGCGCATCAACGGCCCAGGCAAGCCGTGATCCGGCCGGCGGCCGCCGCGTGCGGCCGTTGCGCGTTTAGACGCCCAGCGCCTTGAGCGCCCCGGCCACGCTCTCCCTGGGGCTGACGCCGATCTGGATATCCGTCAGCCGGCCGGCCTCGTCGATGACGAAGTGGCTGCGCACGACCCCCATGTACTTGCGGCCCATAAACGACTTCTCGCCCCACACGCCGTACTGCTCGGCCACGGCGTGGTCCGCGTCGGAGAGCAGCGTGAAGGGCAGCTCCTGCTTGGCCTTGAACTTCTGATGGCTCCGGATGCCGTCCGGGCTGATGCCGATGACGAGGGCGTTCTCAGCCTGGATGGCCGGGTAGTGGTCGCGGAAACCGCAGGCCTGCGCCGTGCAGCCCGGCGTGTCATCCTTTGGATAGAAATACAGCACGACCTTCTTGCCGCGCAGGCTGGCGAGCGTGACCGTATGCCCGTCCTCGTCCGGCAGGGCGAAATCGGGGGCTTTCTGGCCGATCTGAAGAGGCATTGTTGGCTCCTGGGCGAAACTCCAGCCAATTGTATCGCCGCTTGAGCCGCGCGGGCGAAACTTCGCCCTTGCCGGTTCGCCCTTTCGTGGCGACAATCAGACGGACTGCATCGCCCTGCCAGCGCCCAGGAGAACTCCCACATGTCCAGCTATGTAAGCCTTGCCGCTGTCCGGCGGCACGCTGTGACCGAACGTGGTCTGCTGCTCGATTGCGGCGGCCCGCGCCTGGCGGTCACCGCCCTGACGGACCGCTTGATCCGGGTCCGGCTTGCGCCGTCTGGCGAGTTTGCGCCGCGCCGGTCGTGGGACGCCGCCCGCGCCGACGACGAGTTTGCGCCGGCGCCCTTCACCGTGGAGACGCGCGGCGGCGAGGTCGTGCTGGACACGGGCGCGCTGAGCGTGCGGGTGGAGACGGCCACCGGGCGCGTGGCCTTCGCCGACGCCCACGGCCGCCTCTTCGCCGCCGACGCCGAGGCGCCGACCTGGAAGCCGGGCGCCGGGGTGCGCGTCGCCAAACGCATCGCCGGCGGCGAGCACTTTTACGGCTTCGGCGAGCGGACCGGGCTGCTGGAGAAGACCGGCCGGCGCTTCGTCAACTGGGCGACCGACCCCGCCCATCCCCACGGCCCGGATGTCAACGCCATGTACCAGGCCATCCCGATCTATCTCGCGGTGCGGGCGGCCGGCGCGCAAGCCGACGCCCCCCTGGCTTACGGCCTGTTCTTCCACAACACGTTTCGCAGCGCCTTCGACGTCGGCCGGGCCCGGCCGGATGTGCTGACGCTGGAGGCGGAGGGCGGCGAGGCCGACTACTACGTCGCGTATGGGCCGGCCCCGGCCGGCGTGATGCAGGGGTGGGCGGCCTTGCTGGGGACGCTGCCGCTGCCGCCGCGCTGGGCGCTGGGCCATCACCAGAGCCGCTGGAGCTACATGAGCGCGGACGAAGTGCGCGCCGTGGCGGCGGGTTTCCGCGAGCGCGATCTGCCGTGCGACGTCATCCACCTGGATATTGACTATATGCGCGGCTACCGCGTGTTCACCTGGGACCCGGAGCGTTTCCCGGACCCGGCCGGCCTGATCGCCGACCTGCGCGCCCAGGGGTTCCGGGTGGTGACCATCATCGACCCGGGCGTCAAGGCCGACCCGGAGTACGCGGTTTATCGGGATGGGCTGGCGCGGGAGGCTTTCATCCGCCAGGCGGACGGCGCGGTGGCGCACGGCTACGTCTGGCCGGACGACTCGGTGTTCGCGGACTTCACGCGGCCCGAGGTGCGCGCCTGGTGGGGCGGCCTGCAGGCGGCGCTGACTGAGCCGGGCGTGAGCGGCGTATGGAACGACATGAACGAGCCGGTGGTGTTTGACCGGCCCTTCAGCCAGGGCGGCGGCGGCGTGGGCACGCTGCCGCTGGACGCGCCGCAGGGGCCGGACGGCGAACGCACGACCCACGCCGAGGTCCACAACCTGTATGGCTCGCTCATGGCGCAGGCTTCCTATGAGGGCCTGCGGCGTCTGCTGGGCGATGAGCGCCCGTTCACGCTGACGCGCTCCGGCTTCGCGGGCTACCAGCGCTGGTCCGCCGGCTGGATG
>DAOUAB010000213.1:0-5109 GCA_034434015.1 Anaerolineales bacterium | reverse complement strand
GCTGGATCTTCTCCGGCCTGCTGGACGGCCTGGGCCTGCCGCTGGGCGACCTGGCCTCGACCGGGGCGGCGCTGGCCGTTGCCGCCGCCGGGCCGCTGGGGGCGCTGGCGGGGCTGGTCGGCGGGATCGCGCTGCTGGCGTGGCTGTGGCCCAGGTTGAGGCTGTGGTGGAGGCGGCGCCAGGCGGCTCCGGCGCTGGACGCCGACCTCGGCCGGAGGCGGATCATGGCGGCGTATCGGATCGCGCAGCGGCGCGTGCGCCGGTATCGGGCGCCGGCGGAGACGCCGCGTGAGTTCAGTGAGCGGCTGGCGCGCGAGGTGAACGGCGTCGAACTGAGTGAATTGACGCGGGCGGTGGAGGTGGCCGCCTATCGCCCGCGCCCGCCGGAGCCGGCGCTGGTGGAGCGCGCCCGCGCCCTGGCTGCGAAGCTCGGCCGGCGCACGTGAGCGCGCCCGTCAGGCCGCTTCCAGTTGCGCCAGCGTTTCCGGGGTCCCGACCGCGATCCCGGTCGTGTTGGCGGCGATGCGCTTGAGCAGGCCGGTGAGCACGTCCTTGGGACCCAGCTCGACGAACGTCGTCATGCCGCGCGCCACGAGGTAGCGCACCGAGTCTGTCCAGCGCACTTGGGTGGTGAGCTGGGCGGGCAGCTCGGCCCGGATGGCGTCCACGCCGGGCAACGGCTCGGCGGTGATATTGCTGATGACCGGGACCAGCGGCGGGCGGAGCGCCAGCGCGTCCACAGCCGCCCGATACGGTTCCAGCCCGGAGGCCATCAGCGGCGAGTGCGCGGCCACGCTGACGGCCAGCCGCATGGCGCGTCTGGCGCCGCGGGCCTTGGCCAGCTCCATAGCCTTCTCGAGCGCCGCGCTCTCGCCGGAGAGCACCACCTGGCCCGGGCAGTTGTCGTTGGCCACCTGGACCACGCCGCCAGACGCCGCGGCGGCCTCGGCGCAGACCTCGGCCAGGACGGGCGCATCCAGCCCGAGGATGGCGGCCATGCCGCCCGGCGCGGCCCGCCCGGCGGCCGCCATCGCCTCGCCGCGCGCCCGCACCAGGCGCACCCCGTCGGCGAACGCAATGGACCCGGCCGCGACCAGGGCCGTGACCTCGCCCACCGAGTGGCCGGCGTAGAACGCGGGCTGGAACGGGCCAAGCTTCTCGCGCACCGCGGCCAGGGCCGCCAGCGAACAGACCAGCAGCGCCGGCTGCGTGTTAACCGTGGTGTTCAGGTCGGCCTCCGGGCCGTCCCAGCACAGCGCGGAGAGCGCGAAGCCCAGCACGTCATCGGCCTCGGCGAAGACCCGGCGCGCGGCCGGGGAGGCCTGCGCCAGGTCCCGGCCCATGCCCACGGCCTGGGAGCCCTGGCCGGGGAAGACGAAAGCCGTGGTGGCAGCGGTGAGGGGGGGCATACGACAAAAAAGGCCGTGACTTGCGGTCACGGCCGGTGAGCCTATTTGCTCTCTTTCTTCTTGGCCACGACCTCTTTGCCGTCGTAGAAGCCGCACTTGGGGCACACGGTATGGGGCAGGCGCATTTCGCCGCAGTTGGCGCAGGGCACCACCGGCGTGGCGGTCAGGGCGTCCTGGGACCGGCGGCGGTCCCGGCGGCCCTTGGAGTGTTTGCGTTTTGGATGCGGAGGCATGGCGGATCCTTCGAATAAACGGGCACAACAATGCCTGCCGCGGGGCAGGCAACTGTCGGCATTATAAGAGGCCGGGAGGGGAGTGTCAAGCCGAGCGTCACTCGGCGCTCTGGATAGGCGGCAGGCCGCGGTCGGCGCGCAGCTTGTTGATGCCGTTGCGGATCTGCTGCAACGACCGGGCGGTCTCGGTCTCCAGGCGTGTGAGCGTGTCCAGCGCGTATTCGTCGGCGTCGGCGCGGATGCTGTCGGCATCGGCCTGCGCCTGGCGCAGCACCTCCTGGGCGCGCAGTTTGGCCTGCTCCACCAGCGCCTCGCGCTCCACCATCTGGGCCGCCTTTTCCTGGGCCAGCTTCACCGTCCGGTCGGCCTCCTCCTGGGATTGGGCCAGGATTTTGTCGCGCTGGTTGAGGATCTGCTGGGCTTTTTTGACCTCGTCGGGGATCGAGACGCGCATCTGGTCGATCAGCTCGAGCACGCGGTCCTCGTCCACGGCCAGTTTGCGCGTGAGCGGGATCGGGCGCCCTTCGTTGAAAACCTCTTCGAGTCGGTCAACCAGATGGAGAATGTCCATGCACGCCTCCGCCGTTGCGGATCAATCTTTCCGCCAGGGGTTATACACTGATTGGCCCGGCCACGCAATTCTAGTCCCGTAATTGCGTCATCGGCACCACCTTGCTGCTGCCGTCCTCGCCCAGTTCGGTGAAGCGGCGCCGCAGGGCGGCCTCGACATGCTCGGGCACCATCGTGCTCACGTCGCCGCCCAGCGACGCGATCTCGCGCACGGTCGTGCTGCTCAGAAACGTGTGCTCCTCGTTGGTGATCAGCGTCACCGTCTCGACGTTCGGCACCATCCGGCGGTTGGCGAGCGCCATGCGGAACTCGAACTCGAAATCGGAGAAGACGCGCAGGCCGCGGATGATGACCTGGGCGTCGACCTTGCGGCAGAACTCCACGGTCAGCCCATGGTAGCCGGTGACGTGGACGTTGGCCAGACCCAGGTGGCGCACGGCCGCCTCCACCAGGCCCAGCCGCTCCTCGAAGCCGAAGACCAGCGACTTGAGGGGCTTGTCGTAGACGGCCACCAGCACCTCGTCGAACATCTGGGCGCTGCGCTGGATGATGTCCATGTGCCCGAAATGGATCGGGTCGAACGTCCCGGGGTAAACGGCGCGGATTTTCAACTCACGTCTCCTGACCCGGCCGCCCAGAACCGGGCGACCAGGCCCGCGATGCCGTGATGCTCCGGCGCGGCCAGTTCGGGGTCGCGCTCGAAGAGCGCGATCGCCTCGCGCCGGGCGAGCTCAATCGTCTTGACGTCGCTCAGCCGGGCGGTGGACAGCCCCGCGAAGCCGGCCTGGCGCGTGCCCAGGAAGTCGCCGGGGCCGCGCAGTTCCAGGTCTTTCTGCGCCAGCACGAAACCGTCCTGCGTGGCCTCCATCGCCTTCAGGCGCTCGTCGGCCTCCGGGTTGGGAGAGTCCGAGACGAGCAGGCAGTAGGAGGGATGCTCGCCGCGGCCTACCCGCCCGCGGAACTGGTGGAGCTGCGCCAGGCCGAAACGGTTGGCGCCCTCGATCAGGATGACGGATGCGTTCGGCACGTCCACGCCCACCTCGACCACCGAGGTCGAGATCAGGAGATGGTACTCGCCCGCCCGGAAGCGCGACATGACCTCATCTTTCTCGTCCGGCCTCAGGCGGCCGTGCAGCAGGCCGAGTTTGAGATCGGGGAAGATCTCTTTTTGCAGGCGCGCGTGCTCGTCCACGGCGGCCCGGGCGTCGCTCTTCTCGGACTCCTCGACCAGCGGGAAGATGAGGAAGGCCTGGCGCCCCTTCTGCACCTCGCGGCGGATGAAGTGGTAGCCGCGCTCGCGCTCATTGGCGTGCAGCAGGTAGGTGCCGATCGGCTGGCGGCCCGGCGGCATCTCGTCCAGCACGCTCAGGTCCAGGTCGCCGTACAGGGTCAGGGCCAGCGTGCGCGGGATGGGCGTGGCCGTCATCACCAGCAGGTGCGGGTGGGTGCCCTTGCCGCGCAGCAGCGCGCGCTGCGCCACGCCGAAGCGGTGCTGCTCGTCGATGACGATCAGGCCCAGATCGGCGAACTCCACGGGGGCCTCCAGCAGCGCGTGGGTGCCGATGACGATCTTGATCTCGCCCGAACGCAGGCCGGCATAGATCGCGTCTTTCTCGGAGGCGGGCGTCGCTCCCTGCAAGAGCCGGATCGCGGTTGGGGGCCAGGGGTGGAGGCCCGGCGAGTCTCCACCCGCCGTCAGCCCCGGGCCCCCGGCCCCTAACAACCGTGAGATCGTCTGATAATGCTGCTCGGCCAGGATGCTGGTCGGCGCCATGAGGACGGCCTGGGCGCCGGCCTGCGCGGCGATGGCCATGGCCGCGGCGGCCACCAGCGTCTTGCCGGAGCCGACGTCGCCCTGCAGCATGCGGTTCATGGGCACCGGCTGGCTCAGGTCGGCGCGGACTTCGGCCAGCGCGCGGCGCTGGGCATTCGTCGGCGTGTACGGCAGCGTCGCCAGGAAGGCGTCCACCCACGCGTCCGGGGCCGCCAGCGGGCGGCCAGCCGCCGACCGCCACTGCCGCCGCTGGCGCAGGACGCCGATCTGCAGCGCCAGCAGCTCGTCGAAGGCGAGGCGGTGCTGGGCGGCCTCCAGGGCGGCCTCGTTGTCCGGGTAGTGAATCTGGGCCAGCGCCTCGCCGTAGGGCATCAGGCCGGCGCGCTGGACCAGCTCGGCCGGGAGCGGGTCCGGCTGCTTGCGCGCCCAGTGGTTCACGATCTGCGCGGTGAGATTGCGCAGGCTGCGCTGGTGCAGGCCCTCCGTCAGGCTGTAGACCGGCACGATGCGGCCGGTGTTGAGCAGCTCGGCGTCCAGCTTCTCCCATTCGCGCGGCACGATCGTCAGCCGGCCGAGGTACTGGTCCACGCGGCCGGAGACCACCACCTGCCGGCCCTGCTGCAGCAACTGTTTGCGATAGGGATTGAACTCGGTCACCTCCAGCATGCCGGTGCCGTCGGCCAGGACGACCTTGAGCATGGTGCGGTTGCCCTTGAAGCGCCGCTCGCGGACCTCCCAGACCGTGCCGATCAGCGAGCACTCCTCGCCGTACTCCAGCCGGTTGATGGTCTTCATCTTGGAGTAATTGTCGTACCGGCGCGGGAAGTACATCAGCAGATCGCGCAGGGTGTGGATGCCGAGGCGCGCGAAGTCCCGGGCCGTCTCCGGCCCGACGCCGCGCAAGACGGTGATGTCCGCGTCCAGGCCGGCCGCCGGGTCCACCGGGTCGGCGGCGCGCAGCGGCTTGGGGCCGGCCGGGCGACGGGGGCGCGGGTCCACCGGCTCGACCTGCAGCGGCGAGACGTCCGGGCGGCGCCGGGGCGGCTCGGGCTGAGGGGCCGGCTGGGCGGCGGGGCGCTCTTTGTGGGCCGGCTTCTCGCCGCCCCGTCTGGGCTCAGCCGGC
>DAOUAB010000212.1:0-65734 GCA_034434015.1 Anaerolineales bacterium | reverse complement strand
CAGCTCGCGGAAGGCCTGCGCGACCGGCGAGTCAGGCCCGCTCGCGGGTTGGCCGAGGTCGCCGTTCTCACAAATCGCCGGGTCGAGCGGAATCTGGGTCAGGAGGGGCACATCGAATTGCTCGGCCAGCCACCGCCCGCCGCCGCGCCCGAAGACCTCCAGCCGCCGGCCGCAGTCAGGGCATTGCAGATAACTCATGTTCTCTACCACACCCAGCACCGGGGCGCCGGTCACCTGGAACATCTCGATGCAGCGTATGACGTCGGCGATGGCGACATTCTGCGGCGTGGTGACGACCACGACGCCGGCGAGTGGGACGAATTGCACCAGCGACAGGGGCACATCGCCGGTGCCTGGCGGCAGGTCCACGATCGGGTAATCGAGCTCGCCCCAATCCACGTCGAAGAGCATCTGCATCAGCGCCTGGATGAGCAGCGGCCCGCGCCAGATGACGGGATGGCCCGGCTCCACCAGGTAGGCGAACGACATGACCTGCAGACCGCGCGCCTCAATCGGCGCCAGATGGCCGTTGCGCAAACTCGGGCCACCAGTGCTGCCGAGCATCTGGGGCACGTTCGGGCCAAAGAAATCCGCATCCAGCAGGCCGACGCGTGCCCCGGCTTCGGCCAGCGCCAGAGCCAGGTTCACGGCGACGGTGGACTTGCCGACGCCGCCCTTGCCCGAGGCCACGGCCATGATCTGGCGGACGCCGGGGATACGCTGCTGCTGGGGCAGGCCAAAACCTCGCGGCACTTCGGCCTGCACGTTCACGTAGACCTCGCGGACGCCGGGCAGCGCGGCGACGGCTTGGCGGGCCATGGCGACTAACTGATCGCGGATGGGGCAGGCGGGCGTGGTGAGGTGTAGGGTGAAGCGCACCGCGCCATCATCAACCTGCACGTCTCGGATCATGTCGAGCGAGACGAGGTCACGGCCCAGTTCAGGGTCAATCACGTGGCAGAGAGCAAGCCGGACACCTTCAGGCGTGATCAAGGGCGTTGGGGATTCCACAAACCGCCTCCCGTGAGACGCGCGCGTCAGGGATGAACAACAACTCTCCTCAGTTTAGGAGTTGGGGATGAAGGCCGAAAGAGCCAAATGGCGCACGTTGGAACGGGCTTAACGGCGCATGTCGCAAGAGGATCCACCCTTCCACTGAATTCACCTCAAACGGGCCATCAGGCCGGAGAACGCCAGCATGGTAATAGAGCGTTGGCTCAGCTTTCCAATCGGATCGGCCCAAACTACTGAATTGAAGATAGCGTCCTGACAGCTAACGCCTCAGATCGCCCTCGACCGCGTTGATGAAGTCCTTCAGCGTGCCCCGGCCGTCCACGCGCATCCGGGTCCAGGTGAAACGCTCAGTGTAGGCGTGGAGGCGGCCCCCACCGGTGGTGACGCCGCCCCACAGGTGCATCTCGCGCGCCAGTTGCAGCGTCAGCTCGTCGTATTTGCCCATCGGGTAGGCGAAGAAGCGCGGGCGCACGCCGAGATTGGCTTGGATTGTTTCTATGGAGCCCAACATCTCGTAGAGCTGCTTGTCGCGAGGCTGGCCCGCCAGTGGGGTGTGGGTCTTGGTGATGGGCTCGATGCGCCAGCCGAGTCCGAAGAGTTGCCTGACCTGAGGCCAGGTCAGGTACGCCGGCAGCTCGCGATCGCTGAACTCGGTGATGACGAAGACCGTGCCGGCGAAACCGTAGCGCTGCATGACCGGCAGAGCGTACTCCATCAGGCCGCGATAGCCGTCGTCGAAGGTCAGCACCACGGCTTTTTCAGGCAGGGTCCGCCCCAGCGACAGCGCATCGAGAAGGTCATACAGGCTGACGGTGGCGTAACCGTTTTCTGCCAAATACTGCATCTGCGCGGCGAAATCCTCCGGGCGCACGGTCAGGTTCTTGCGCGCCTCATCGGCGTCCGCCGGCCAGGGCTCGACGTAGTGGTACATCAGTACCGGCAGACGAGCCATTCGGGCTTCCGCGCCGGCGTCCGGCGTCGGCAGGGCATTCAGGTCTTGAGACTGCGCGGGAGTCAGAGACGGGATAAGGGTTGGCGCCGAGGTGAGCGTGGCGGTCGGTGTGGGCAGCAGGGCTGGGGTGCTGGTCGAGGTTGCCGTGGCGGTTCGAGTTGTCGTTGTGGCGGGCGTCGGTATGCCGGGGCCCGGCCAGGCAGCCGATATCGCCGCGCACATGAGCGTGGCCACGCCCATCAGAGCAAGTGTTATCTTCGTGTGTCGCATGGGGTTCCCTTGTATGACGGAATGCGGTCAGCGACCGCTGTCAGTAGCGAGCGGTCGCGATTGATCGCAAAGACTGGCGCCGTTGGCAAGCGGCTCGATCGGGCCGGGTTGCTACCCGGAATGCCTGGGCTGTCAAGAAGTTGATGGACAAGAGGCTACAGAAGCGAGAGCGCGTCGGATGTGTGTCACCGGCCGGCTCCTGGCTCGAAGCTCAGGGCTGGACCTTCATTTCGTGTACTTGTCGAAGAACTCAATCGTGCGCTGCATCGCCAGGTCAAACCCCTGTGAGAGGTTGTGATCGCTGCCAGGATACGTATACATTTCGACGACCCCGCCTGTCTGGTTGATCGCGTCGTACACCGATTGCGACCAGCTCAACGGCACCTCTTCGTCTGCCTCCCCATGATGCAACTGGACCGGTCCCGATAGCTCGCCCAGGTAGGCAGTGGCTGACAGCGAAGCCCAGAATTCGGGATTCTCCTCAGGCGTGCCATATTGCTCCATCAACTGACCGAGCGCGCCTGAGCCACCGTGAGCCCCCGCGCGACCCGCCGCCCCACCTGCCCAACTGTTCTCCGGGCGGGGCCACGGTGCCTGCCCAGATCACGCCCGCCGTGATGTCCTGGCTGACGACCATCACGCGGAGTAATCTCTCCGCCCAGCGAGTGGCCCCACATGCCAATCCGATTCGTATCGGCCGCAGGTATTTCTTGAGCGCGCCGACCGCGTTCAGCACGTCAATTGTGTGCCCGGCGCAAAATGCCCGCTCGGCGTCCCTTCTGAATCGCCATTCCCGCGATAATCCGATTTGAGCGTGATGTACCCGGACTGCGCCAGCGCGTCCTGGTAGGCGACGTAGCGCTCGGTGGTGCGATACCGTTCGGGCTGAATGAAGCCGTGATTGAACACAATCACGGGCCAGCCCGTCGGGGGCCTGTCGCCATCCGGCACCGTCATGAGCGCGTAAATTTTCAGACCGTCGGATTGGTACGAGGCGAGGTAACGCTGATAGTTGCTGCCCGGCGCGAGACTCTGTTCAATGGCAATGTCGCTGCCGGGATAGTCGCGCGCGCGCATCGCTTCGATCGCGAGGGGATAGAGCGGCGTGGGCGAGGGCTCGGGGGTCGGCCCGGCGGCCGCGTTGGCGGCGAGTGTGGCCGCTGGCAAGACCCCTTCGCTCGCTGCGGTGGGCGGGAGGTTCTGTTCTGCCAGCGTTGCCGATGCGGGGATCGGCGTGCTGGGGGAGGGCGGGGTCTGCGTGACCAGCGTTGCCGGCGTGCCCGGGGGCGCGGTGCCGCACGCCGCCAGGAGGGCGGTAAGGGTCAGGCAGACCGCACAACCTGGAACGCGTTTGGTGTCGAACATACGCGAAGGAAAACTCAACGAGATTGCACGGCGCGGCGCAGATCGTCCACGCGGAATTTGTAATTGGGCTTCTCGCGAACTGTGCCGTTGTCGTAGAAGAGGCCCTGCGCGCGCTTCACCTCCACGTCGCCGTGCTCGTCGAGCAGGGACTCGTCGGCGTGTACCGCCTGCACGAGCCCGATAAACAGCGTGTGTGAATCGAGCGCGATCTCTCGATCGACAACGCACTCGATGTTGACCGGGCAATCCGCCAGCAGAGGTGTCTTGATCTTGAGCGCGGGCGCAAGTTTGAGATGTGCGATCGCGATCTTGTCTTCCTTCTTGCCGGTTACGACTCCAGCGTAATCCGCGAGGACAGACTGCTCGGGCGTCGGGATGTTGACGACGAACTCGCCGCTCTCATGGATCAGCGAATGGGAATAGCGACCGGGGCGGACGGAGATTGCCAGGCGCGGCGGCTCGGCGGAACACGAGGCGATGCGGTTGCAGGTCATCACGTTGGGCGTGTTCCCGCCGCTGGTGATCAACACCACTGGTACGGGATATAAAGTCGTGTTCGGTTCGATAATGCGTTTCGGCATGGATGCGGGTCGGATAATCCGGATGCGGTTCACAGCAGCGCGGGCATTATGCTTTGGCCCGGATGCCTTCCAGCTTCGTGTTCTTTAGCATCAAGGCATTGACCGCTACCAGCAGAGACGAACCCGACATCGAGATGGCGGCAATTTCGGGGCGCAGGATCAGCCCGAAGGCCGGGTAGAACAAGCCGGCGGCAATGGGGAAGGCAATGGTATTGTAACCCGCTGCCCACCACAGATTCTGGTGCATCTTGCTCAACGTCGCCCGGCTGAGCGTGATGGCACCAATCACGTCGAACGGATCGGACTTCATCAGCACCACGTCGGCGGTCTCCATCGCCACGTCGGTGCCCGCGCCGATGGCGATGCCCACGTCGGCCTGCGCCAGCGCCGGGGCGTCGTTGATGCCATCGCCCACCATCGCCACCAGCTTCCCCTGCGATTGCAGCTCCTTCACCTTGTCAGCTTTCTGGCCCGGCAGCACTTCGGCGAACACGGTCTGGATACCGAGCTCGCCCGCGATACGTTCAGCGGTGGCACGATTGTCGCCGGTGAGCATGGCAACCTGTACGCCCATGCTGGTCAGCTTCTCGACGGCGAGCCGGGCGTTGGGCCGCACCGCGTCGGCGATGGCGATGAGCCCGACGAATTGGCCATCCGCAGCGGCATATACCACCGTGCGCCCCGCGCCTTCCAGGGAGGCGGCGCGCTCTCCCAGTTCATTGAGTGCGATCTGGTTGTCACGCATCAGCTTGCGGTTGCCTACCAGCAGAGTCCGGCCAGCGACTACCGCCTTCATGCCGTGGCCGGGGATGGCCTCAAAGCCACCCGCGTCTTCCAGCTTCACGTTTTGCGCCTTGGCTTTTTCCACGATGGCCTGGGCCAGCGGGTGTTCGGATGATTGCTCCGCCGAGGCGACCAGCCGCAACAGGTCGGCCTCGGTGAGCGGGTTGCCCGATGCCACGATTTCAACCACCTGGGGTTTGCCCTCGGTGAGCGTGCCGGTCTTGTCGAAGATGATGGCCTGCAACTTGGCTGCCTCTTCCAGCGCGGTGGCATTCTTGTACAGGATGCCGTTCTGCGCGCCGAGGCCGGTGCCCACCATCACCGCCGTGGGCGTGGCCAACCCGAGCGCATCAGGGCAGGCGATGACGACGACCGTGATGGCGAGCGTCAGGGCCCACACCGTCCTGTCCACTCCCGGCGGGATGGCCGACCCGCCAAAGAAATACCAGCCGAAAAACGTCGCCAGTCCGAAGACGATGGCGGCGGCTACCAGCCATTGCGCAGCCCGGTCCGCCAGCCGCTGCGAGGGTGCTTTCGAGTTCTGCGCCACCTGCACCAGCTTGACGATCTGCGCCAGGGCAGTATCCGCGCCCACTTTGGTGGTGCGGAATTTGAACGCGCCGGTCTTATTGATCGTCGCGCCAACGACGCTGGAGCCGACAGCCTTCTTCACCGGCAGGCTCTCGCCCGTCAGCATGGACTCGTCCACACTCGACTCGCCCTCGATGACTACGCCGTCCACCGGGATCTTGTCGCCGGGTCGGATGAGGACGACGTCGTCCAGCAGCACTTCCGAAGTCGGAACTTCGACCTGCTGCCCGCCGCGGATGACGGTGGCCTTCGGCGGCGCGAGGTTCATCAACGCCTGAATGGCCTGCGACGCGCCGGAGCGGGCGCGCATCTCCATCCAGTGGCCGAAGAGCACAAAGGCCAGCAGCAGCACCGCGGCCTCGTAGAAGACTTCACCTTCAAACAGGAACGTGGCGGCGACGCTGAAGATGTATCCGGCCAATACCGAGAGCGTGACCAGCACGGCCATGTTCAGTACCCCATTCTTCAGCCCGCGCCATGCGCCGATATAGAAGACCCAGCCGCTGTACAGCACGGCGGGTGTGGCGAGCAGAAACGACAGCGCTTCATTTGATAGCCCGAATGGAAGTGGCAGCTGAACCTGGAAAAAGTCGGTAAACAGCGGCGAGTACAGGAAGACGGGGATGGCGAGGACGAACGCAACCAGGAAGCGGTTGCGCATGTCACGCACCATGGCCTCCATGCTCATTCCCGCGCCGTGGCCCATCTCGTGAGCCATAGCTTCCATTTCGCCGGCCGCAGCCACACTTGCACCGGGCGCAAGTGCCGGTGTCTCATGCCCGGCATGGGCCTCGGCTGTGGCGGGCGCTTTCGCCGTCGGCATGGCGTGGCCGGCATGGGCGTCATGTTCAGACGCCGGCATCACGTGCCCGACATGTGCGCGCATCTCAGGCCTGGCGTGTTCTCCAGCTCCGGCGTCGCGCATCGCATGGCCGGCGTGCGCCATTTCCATTGGCGGATCGCCCGGCTGGGTCACGTGCTGTGGCAGGCACTCACCTGAGCAGGCGTAGCCACATTCGGCCACGTAACGCTTGATCTCCGCCAGCGGCACCGACTCGTCATGGTAGACGGTGGCCGTGCCCGTCATGAAGTTCGTTTCAACCTTGTGGATGCCGGGATGCCGGCACAACTGCTTCTCGACCCCGGCCGGCGAAAGCACGGACTCAATGCCTTCCAGAAAGATGACTGTCGTCTTCATCTCACTGCACTCCGTTGCCGGGCACGGGCGATGATGTGCCGGCCGGCATCTGGCGAAGCCGCTTCCGGCGCCGCCCAAACATCCCAGCCAGCGTTTCAGCGATACCTTCCAAGCTGATCAAACCCAGGTAGTTGGCACCGTCATACACAGCGGCCACGCGCACGCTCTGCTTGTCCAGTTACCGCGAGACATCATCCAGCAACTGGATTGTGTCCACCCTCGGAAACTCGTGTGGTGGGTCTATCTTACAACCTGTAAGACAAAAGGGCAACCGAATCACGCACCTCAAACCCGGCGGCTTTGGCGAGGCTGTTCACCTCACTGACCGGGATCTGCCCACTGTCGGGGAGGAAATAGCGCTGTACAAACATGCTGGCGCCGAGAATCCAGCGCTCGGCGGATATCTGCCAGCGCCCAACCAAGGGCCATAGTCCGCGCACCGGTGTCGGGGGCAGAGCGAGTAACGGCCAGGGGCGCGCCATTCACCGTGAAAGCGGGCGCCAGGGCAGACGCAACTGTCCACGCAAGACCCAATAGACCGCGCCGCCACCCACTGCGCCGTCGGCCAGCGCGGCCACGCCAATCAGGGTCAGCAGCGCCAACCCCAGGAGGATGCGGTTCAGTGTGCTCATCGCTACCCCCTCTTGGAGGTCGGGCCCATGCTCACCGTCACATGGCGCAGCGCAGCGGCAGGCCGCCTCCGTGATCGCCTCAGCAACCAGGCAATCGGCAGGAGCGAAAGGAAAAGGTACAACGGTACAACGTACATGGCCACCTCCAAAGGCGCGCTCTGACTGTCGATGGTACTTGGCCCCCACGTCCGCCGTAAGCGCCAAAAGGCGCAGGATGAATGCGCAATTTGATAATGTCTTGAGAGGTGGTGTAAATCGGATTTGACAAAACGAGTCATCGAGTGCTACCTGAAGTGACTACCACATCGCAACAGGAGCACCCGATGACCGAATTGACTATCGCACTGAATGAGCACCTACGCAAGATGGGCCTGACGTTGGATGGGGAGGCCCTGCGGCCGGCGTTGGAGTGGCTACTGCAGCAGTTGATCGAATTGGAAGCCGAACAGCAGATTGGGGCGGGGAAGTACGAGCGCAGCCCGGCGCGCACCACCCAGCGCAACGGCTATCGCGAACGGCCGTTGGAAACGCGCGTGGGGGAACTCCAGTTACGGATCCCCAAACTCCGCCAGGGGAGTTACTTTCCAAGCTTGCTGGAGCCGCGTCGGCGGACGGAGCAGGCCCTGGTGGCCGTCATTCAAGAAGCGTATGTGGCCGGGGTGAGCACCCGCAAAGTGGACGATCTGGTGCAAGCCCTCGGCCTGAGTGGGATCGACAAGTCCAAGGTGTCGCGCCTGTGCCAGGGGCTCGATGAGCAAGTGACGGCCTTTCGGCAACGACCTTTGAGCGGGGCCTATCCCTATATGTGGCTAGATGCGGTCTACGTGAAAGTACGTGCCAATCAGCGGATTGTCAGTAAAGCCCTGGTGGTGGCGGTCGGTGTGCGAGAGACCGGCGAACGCGAGGTGTTGGGCCTGGCGTTGGGAGCGAGCGAAGAACAAGCCTTCTGGAGCGAGTTTTTGCGTAGTCTCGTCGGTCGAGGTCTGGCCGGCGTTCAGTTAGTCATTAGTGACGCCCACGAAGGCCTGAAAGCGGCCATTGCTCAGGTCTTGACCGGGGCCACCTGGCAGCGCTGTCGCGTGCACTTTATGCGCAATCTGCTGGCCCATATCCCGCACGCCGATAAGGCCGTCGTGGCGGCCCTGGTCCGCACGATTTTTGCCCAGCCCAATCGGGAGGCGGCTGGTCAACAGCTGGCCGAAGTGGCGCGCGGGATGCAGACGCGCTGGCCCAAAGCCGCCGCGCTGTTACGGACGGCCGAAGACGATGTACTGGCCTATCTGACGTTCCCGCCCGAACACTGGACCCGGCTCTATTCCACCAACGTCTTAGAACGCGTCAATCGGGAGATCAAGCGCCGCACGGACGTGGTGCAGGTCTTTCCGAATGACCCGGCCGTGCTGCGTCTCACCGGCATGGTCCTGTTGGAACTGGCGGACGAGTGGGCCATTGAGCGCCGCTACTTCAGCCAAGCGAGCATGCAGCGGCTTTTGGACCCGCACGCGGGCGCGCTCATGATTGCTCCGGCCTTGGCGCCTGTGCGCTGACCGGTTCGCGCCGGCGCCCGCCGCGCGAGGCGGCACCCTCCGGCCACCCGGTCAAGGTCGTCGAGCGCGCGCCGCCCCAGGGGGCGGCCCAGCTCGCGCGCTCGCTCCACCTTGACCGGGGCCCGGCCTGCGGGCGCGCTCGCCGGCTGTGGGCGCGGCGCTTCACATGATGTCGTTTCTGACTTTCAGGAGCGAGCTCACGACCACTGACTAAACTCTGGCACCTTCAGGTTGCACTCAATCCATTTACACCATTGACTGAGACACATACCGCAATTTGGCGCATGCGCCTATAATTTGGCGTACCCGGCAGGAGGGACCAATGGACAAAGCCGCGCTGGTTGAGTTGATTGAGCGTTATAAGTCTGACCCGGAGACGGTGTATAACACCTGGTTCGTGGGCGGCGAGGAACGCATGAAGGCCTTCCGGGCTATCCGGCGCGGCGTGCGCGACACGGTGGAGGCCATCGCTGCGGGGTCGTTCGGCAACGATTTCAAAGGCTCGCCGCTGGAGGTCGTGCTGACGGCCATCACCGAGCAGAAGCAGGTGTTCGAAGGCGCAGCGCATCCGTTCTATTGGAAGCCCAAGCTGCGCATCCCGGACATCTACGAAAACGAGGCCAACCAGCGCCGGTTTGGCTCGTTTCTGGAAGCCTGCCTGGCCGCCACTCGCGAGGAGCAGGTGCTGGCTGAGATAAGCCGCCTGGCCGGGGCACACATCAAGGGCCTGGGGCCGGCTGTGGCCAACATCGTCTATTTCCTGCACCCAACGATTGTGCCGCCCTTCAACACTGCCATGGTCAACGGCTTCAACGCCCTGTTTGGGGACAGGAAGAAGCTCGGCTCCTGGGGCAGCTATCTGGAGATGCGCGAGGTCATCGTGCGCACCAACGCCGAGAGGCGCGACCTGCTCTCCAAGGATCTGGGCGCGTTTGCGGGGCTGCTCTTCGAGATCGGCATGGGCCGGCTCGTGGTAGGCGGCAATGTGGACGCCGTCCTCCAGGCCGAGAAGGCGAAGGCGGAAAAGGCGGCCAAAGCCCGCCACGCCGACGTGCTGGCCGAGCAGAAGGAAAAGTCAGAGCATACGCAGATTCAGTATTTTCTGATCAAGATCGGGCGCGCGCTGAAGTATGACGTCTATGTGGCGCGCAACGACCGGCATCGTTCTTACGACGGCCAGTCGTTTGCGCTGCTCACGGTGCCGGAGTTGCCGGCGATGGGCTGGCCGTCCGAAGTCGCGGAGACGGTGGGCCTGATCGACGTGATCTGGCTGAAACCAGGCACGGGCGAGATCGTCAGCGCGTTTGAGGTCGAGAAGAGCACCTCGATCTATTCCGGGATCCTGCGGCTGGAAGACCTGGCGCGCTCCATCCCCGGCTGCACCTGCCATCTTTATCTGGTTGCGCCCGACCGCCGCGAGAAGGAAGTGATGGCGCAGCTGGCGCGGCCGGCCTTCCGCGATGACCTGGCCGGCATCTCGCTGGCCTTTATCCCCTTCGATGACCTGTGCGAGCACTGCGACGCGCTGTGCCGCCTGGGCGACGACCACTCCATCCTGAAAAAGATCGCGCGCAGCGGGACTCTGCTTTAGCGCCGGCGCCACAGCGCCCGGCTCAATCCAATCCCCAGAACGCCCATCACCACCCAGAAGAGCGGCACAAGCCCATTGGGCCTTCGCCGGTAGACGTCCAGGTAGGTGGAGCCTTCATGCACGAAGACGTAACCTTCCGATAGTATCTCCCAGACGGCCTCATGCGCCAGGCCGGCTGCAGCCAGCCAGGCCAGCCAGCCCGGCAGCGAGCGGCGCTGCCCTCGCCCGGCCGAGAGCACCCATAGCGCATGCACGAGTGCTAACGGCAGAGTCTGGAAATGACCGAACTCGTGCAGGAAGCTCAATCGCCGGCGGTCTTCCGGAGACAACCCGCGGCGCAGGACCAGGTTGACCAGCGGCGGGTGCGGGAGGCGCAGGCCGCCGATGCTCACCAGGTGCCAGAGCTCGTTCTCGACCTCGATCTCACCGGTCAGGCCGTACCAGGCACGGACTTTCATCGCTCAGCCGCCTCGGTCAGAGGGTGGCCTGATCCACGACGTCGCCGCGCCGATCCCGGCGATGACCAGGCCGCTGCCGAGGCCTTCCCACGGGCCAATCCGTTCGCCGAAGGCGAGCGCGCCGAGACCGAGGCCGAATATCGGCACGAGAAACAGGTACATTGTAAGCCGCCCGACCGCGTGACGCCTGACCAGCCAGTACCAGACGGCGTTCGCGAGGGCCGTGCCGGGCAACGCCAGGAACAAGAGCGTCCCCAGCAACGGCGCGCTCCAGGTCACGGTCGCGCCACGTTCGACGATCGCCGACAGCGCCAGCAGCGGCAGGCTGCCCAGGATCAATTGCCAGGCCGTGACCGTCAGCACCGGGGTCTGTGCGCCCAGGCGCTTGAAAATCACGCTCCCGCTCGCCGCTCCTAACGACGCCGCCAGCGCCAGGGCCGCGCCCGAGACGCCGTCGGCCCCCGACGCGGCCAGCGCCGGTAGTGAGATAAGGGCCACGCCCGCCAGGCCAAGCGCCAGCGTTGCCCAATGCGGGCCTGTAATACGCTCACCCAGGAACAGCGCGGCCAGCGCCACCGCCATCAACGGCTGCGTGTTGCCCAGGACCGAGGCGAGCCCCGCACCGGTTCGACCAGGACTGAGGAACATCGCCCCATAGGCCAGGGCGGTGGAGGTCAGCGCCAGGGCGAGCAGGCTGCTCCAGGTGGCGGGGCGGGGAAGCAGCGGTTCGTGAAAGACGGGCGCCACCCCCAGCAGCGCAACGCCGCCGATGAGCGCCCGCAGCCCGCCGAACAGCAGCGGCGGCGCGAACGCCAGCCCGGCCTTGATCAGCATGAAGCAGACGGCATAGACGACGGTTAATCCCACCAGGGCGGCGATCTTGGCGATGGCCACCAGATCTCTCTGTCTGTTCAGGGCCTTTCTGGGTGAAGGCGGAAATTATCCAACCCTCGGTCCGGCCGCCTGCACTTCGGCCGTCACCTCGCCCTCGAACGCCTTGAAATTATCCACAAACATCCCGGCCAGCTTCCTGGCCTGGGCATCATAGGCGGCCTTGTCGGCCCAGGTGGTGCGGGGGTTGAGCACGTCCGTTGGAACGTCCGGGCAGGCCGCGGGCACGCCCACGCCGAAGATGGGATCGGGCGTCGTGGCGACGTCGTCCAGTGCGCCGCTCAGCGCCGCATTGACCATCGCCCGCGTGTAGGCGATCTTCATCCGCTGCCCCGCGCCATAGGGGCCGCCGCTCCAGCCGGTGTTCACCAGCCAGACTTTGACGTTGTGCTGGGCGATCTTCGTGCCCAGCAGATCCGCGTAGACCGTGGGCGAGAGCGCCATGAACGGCGCGCCGAAGCAGGTGCTGAAGGTGGCCGACGGCTCGGTCACGCCCTTCTCGGTCCCGGCCACCTTGGCGGTGTAACCGGAGAGGAAGTGATACATCGCCTGCGCGGGCGTCAGCCGGGCGATGGGCGGCAGGACCCCAAAGGCGTCAGCGGTCAGCATGACAATGTTCGTGGGGTGACCGCCCAGGCCGTCGCGCGTCGCGTTGGGGATGTGGCTGATCGGATACGCGGCGCGTGTGTTCTCGGTCAGTGAGTCGTCGTCCAGGTCCAGCCGCCCGGTGGCGCTGTCGAAGCCGACGTTCTCCAGGATCGTCCCGAAGCGGCGCGTGGTCTCGTAGATCTCGGGCTCGGCGGCGGAGGACAGTCGAATGACCTTGGCGTAACAGCCGCCCTCGAAGTTGAACACGCCGCGCTCGCTCCAGCCGTGCTCGTCGTCGCCGATCAGCGTGCGCCCGGGATCGGCACTCAGCGTCGTCTTGCCGGTGCCGGAGAGCCCGAAGAACACGGCCACGTCGCCGCGCGGCCCGATGTTAGCCGAGCAGTGCATGGAGAGCACGCCTTGCAGCGGCAACCGGTAGTTCATCACCGTGAAGATGGACTTCTTGATCTCACCCGCGTACTGTGTTCCGCCGATTAACACCAGTTTCTGGGCGAAGTTAAGCACGATGAACACCTCCGAACGGGTGCCGTCGACCTCGGGGTCGGCGTGGAAATTCGGCGCATTCAGCACGCTGAATTCGGGCACGTGGACGGCGAGTTCCTCGGGCCGGGCCTGGATGAACATGTCGCGGGCGAACAGGCTGTGCCAGGCGGTCTCCGTGATCACGCGGATCGGCAGATGGTACTGCGGGTCGGCCCCGGCGAAGCAGTCCTGCACAAACAGGTCCTTGCCTTGCAGGTAGGCCAGCATCCGTTTCTTGAGCAGCTCGAACCTGGCCGGTTCGAGCGGGCGGTTGACCTTGCCCCACCAGATATTGCCCTCGCTGGTCGGCTCCTTCACCGCGAACTTGTCGTTGGGCGAGCGCCCGGTATGCTGGCCGGTGCGGACCACCAGCGGGCCGAGGTGGGCCATGCGGCCCTCGCGGCGGCGGATGGCTTCTTCGTAGAGCAGCGGCGTGGAGAGATTCCAGTACACGGCGTTTACGTTCTGGATGCCGTGATTTTCTAAGCCGTACTGGCTGCGAGTAGTTTGTGTTTGCACGTTTCATTCTCCTGAGAGTTGCTTCTCGGTGTCGCTAGCCTCGGTTCTGAGCCTGGGGCGCGGGCCAAAGCGCAGAAGCAGGAAGACCAGGGCCGCCGTCGCCACCGACATGAGCACCATGCCGACGCCGACGGACAGACCGATGGCCGCCGTGACCCACAGGCTCGCGGCGGTGGTCAGGCCGTGAATGCTGCCGCGCTCGTGCAGGACACCTGCACTTGCAGCGCAGGTGCAAGTGTCGCGCCCGCGCCGAGGAAGCCGATGCCGGTGACGATCTGGGCCGCCACGCGGGCCGGGTCGCCCGCGCTGCCGAACCCATGCAGCGACACGACCGCGAACAGCGCTGCACCCAGGCTGACCATGCCGTGCGTCCGCACCCCGGCCGGCTTGCCCGCGCGCTCGCGCTCATAGCCCACCAGCGCGCCGAGCACCATCGCGACCAGCAGGCGCAGGAACATCTGGGCGTCAAGTTCCAACGAGATGCTGTTCAGGCCCATACGTGTTCTGGTTACGCTGCGAAATCCCTCACCAGTCCCGGCGCCCTGTCCATCTTGTCGTCGCCTCAAGCCTACAACCGGCGGTAGGGCTGGTGTTCTTTCTTCCTGGTCTTCTCGCCCAGCTCGGGCCGGGCGTATCTCCGCGGCTCGCGCTCAAACTCCGCCTGGCAGAGCGGACAGCACAGGAAATAGCTCACACCCTGGTGCTCGACGATGGCGTGCGCCTTGCCCCGATTGAGCCGTTTGCCGCAGACCGGATCTTGATGCATAAGGTTTCCTTCCGTTCGTGAGAGTGATTGCGGCGCCGGTGGGTCCGCTGCTCAAATGATGTCCCCACGCCAACGATACCACTGCCAGCCGACGAAGTAGCCGACGACGGCGCCGGCGACCGCGGCCACCCAGTGCCAGGGATGAGGCTGCCCGCCGAGGACGACCTCCCCGACGAAGAGATAACTGAGCAGCCCCAGCCCGATGATCCAGACATACACGACGACCGGCCACTCGCGGCGGGTCCGTGTGTTTTTCGAAGTCGTTGACTTGGCGATTTTGCTCATGCGTTTTCTCCCTTGGCTGAGGTTCAGGCGCGTCCGGCGCGCCACATGGTCCACATCAACCACAGGCCGAAGCCGAGCGAGGCCAGGAACAGCAGCGCGAACAGCCAGCCGCCCACACGCTCCCAGCCGCCGGGGTGATAGACGAGCATCACCAGGCCCAGCCCGATGATCGTCGCCGCCAGCAGGATGGTGAGCGACAGGCGATTGGCCATGCGCTGGAGCTGCCGTGTGAACTCGCGCAGCCCCTCGTGGTTGACGTTGAGCTCCAGGTCACCCCGCTCCAGCTGGCTCAGCAATCGGGCAGTCCGCCGGGGAAGGTCCAGCCCAAGCTCGGCGGCGTCCAGGGAGGCCTGGGCCAGGCGCCCGGCCAGTGCCCGAGGCGAGTGGCGCTGCATCCAGAACTGCTGCAGGTAGGGCGCGGCAAACTCGAAGAGCCGGAAGTCCGGGTCGAGGCGCGCGCCCAGGCCCTCGCTCATGCCGACGACGCGCAGCAGCATCACCACCTCAGCGGGCAGTTGCAGGCGGTGGCGAAAGGCAATGGCCATCACGTCGTTCAGGGTCTGCGCGGCGGCCAGGTCCTGGAGGGATCGACCGGCGTAACGGCTCAGGAGATGATCCAGGTCGCGCTGCAGGACCGCGCGTTTGACCCGACCCCCGGCCACGCCCAGCGCGAAGAACTCGTCCGTCAGCCGCTCGACGTCCTGCCGGGCGACGGCCAGCCCGATGCGCAGCAAGGTGTCCTGCAGGCGCCCGTCGAGGCGGCCCACCATGCCGAAGTCGATCAGCGCAATCGACCCGTCGGGGCGGACGAAGAAGTTGCCCGGGTGCGGGTCGGCGTGGAAGAAGCCGAACTCGAACACTTCGCGCAGCATGAGCCGCACGGCATTCCTGGCCAGCGCGCGCCGGTCGATCCCGATCCCGTCCAGGGCAGACATATCGGCGAGCTTGACGCCCTCCACGCGCTCGATCGTGATCACGCGGCTGGTGGAGTGTTCCCAGTACACATGCGGGATGTGCGTCCCCGCGTCGCCGGCGAAGTGGCGGCGGAAGCGGTCGGCGTTCTGGCCCTCGCGGCGGTAATCCAGTTCGTTCCGCAGAGTGTAGGCGAACTCGTCGACGAGCGCGGGCAGGTTGTAGTCGCGTCCGACGGCCGTGTGGGCCTCGGCCCATTCGGCCATGCCGGCGAGGATCTCCAGGTCGCGCTCGACCTGTTCCACCACGCCGGGGCGCTGGACCTTGACGATCACGGCCCGGCCCGTATTGAGCCTGGCCGCATGCACCTGCCCGATGGAGGCTGAGGCCAGTGGTTGCGGACTGAACTCAGCGAACATCGCCTCCGGCGGTCCCCCCAGCTCGTCACACACGATCCGGCAAATGTGCTCAAACGGCACGGGCGGGGCGGCGTCTTGCAGCTTCGCCAGTTGCTCGACGTATTCCGGTGGCGCCAGGTCGGGGCGAGTGCTCAGGGCCTGGCCGAGTTTGATGAACGTCGCGCCCAGTTCGCCGAAGGCCAGGCGCAGGTGTTCAGCCCGGGTATAGGGCGCCTCGCGCGCCGGGTGGCCGAGCCAGCCGCGCTCAAACGGCACGAGGTCGCCCAGGCCGATCCGGGCGAGCAGCCAACCCAGCCCGTGCCGGCTGAGGGCCGAGGCGATCTCGCGTGAGCGGTGGAGCAGGCGACCGCGGGCGAACCACGGCGTGGGGACCAGCCCGGCCATCTCAGGCACCTGGGTACACGGCGGCCCGCACGCGCTCGCGGCGCTCCCGCCCACCGATCAGGCCCGCCAGCGCGGCTATGGTTTCAGTGAGCAGGA
The DNA here is from genome assembly GCA_034434015.1 of Anaerolineales bacterium. Lineage (GTDB taxonomy): Bacteria > Chloroflexota > Anaerolineae > Anaerolineales > UBA6663 > SpSt-583. The sequence goes on along the minus strand of DAOUAB010000212.1, from coordinate 49,349 downwards.
AAATCGGCAGGGTGCCGACGATTTGCAGGATTACCTGCGGGTAGTCGGCGCGGTCGGCGAGCATGGCCATGAAGGCCCGGGTGGCAAAGGGGTTACGCGTGCCCAACCAGAAACAGGCGCTCGGGAAGTGATAGAACAGCCAGGCCACGCCCAGGCCAATCGTGTGGCACAGGCCGATCTCGCGATGGACCAGCTCCGGATACGAGCCGGGCCGCTCGCTCAGGATAGCCTGCGCGGCCAGTTTGCCGCTCTTGATGGCCAGGCGGATGCCCTCGCCGCTGAGCGGGTCGACCAGCCCGGCGGCGTCGCCGGCCAGCAGCGTGCGCGCGGTGGCGATGCGCTCGCGGCGGGTGTACAGCGGGATGGGATGGCCCCTCACCTGCGCCTGATCGAGCGAAAGGCCATAGCGGGCCGCCATGTCGGCCAGCCTGGCTTGCAGTTCGCCGGGCCTGGGGCGCAGCGCGGCGATGCCCACCGAGAGATGATCGGCTTTCGGGAAAATCCACGCGTACCCGAAGCGGATCTCGCCCAGGAGGACCCACAGCGCCGGGCCGAAGCGGCGCAGCGCCTCGGGGGAGGCGGGCACTTCGGCCTCAAGGGCGGCCGCCAGGTTCTTGCGCCTGCCCCGGCGCAGGCCCAGCGAATGGGCGACGACCGAGTTCGCGCCGTCCGCACCGATCAGGTAGCGCGCCGTGAAAGCTTCGCCCGTGGTCGTTTCGACGGTCACCGCCTCGGCCGTCTCCGTCACCTTACGGACGACGACGCCGGAGCGCACCTCGGCCCGGGCGTGCGCCAGGATATGCGTGTCGAAGCGATCGCGCATCACCGTCCGAACGCCGAGGCCCGGGATCGGGATGGTGACGGAGTGCCGGCCGAGCGCGTAGGTGACGGCCTGGATGCGTGTTTCGACGACCGGGTCGAACGAGAAGGGGAACATCTTCGTCAGCATGTGGGCCGAGAGCCCGCCGCCGCACGGCTTGTAGCGCGGCAGGATGTCCTTCTCCAGGACCAGCACGCGCCGGCCGGCTTCGCCAAGGAAATACGCCGCGGTCGCCCCGGCCGGGCCGGCGCCGGCGATGATGGCGTCATAGCGCTCAACGCGGATGGTCACGTTCCACTCCCGGTCCATCGATCAGCCGGGCGCTGTAGGCGTGATGCCCGTCGTTCCCCGCCCGGGCGACGGCCTCGATCAGGACCAAGACGTTGGTCAGGTTGGGGTTGAACACCACCTCGGCGATGCCGATCTCATGGACGACGTGGGCTTCCACCACGCCACGGACGGAGAGCAGGCTATTGCGGACCCGTAGGGCGCAGTTCGGACAGCCCAGGCCCTGGACGGACAGCAGCGCCGACGTCCCCTGCTGCAGTTCTTCGGGGGTGGCGGTCTTCCACAACGGCTCAACGTGACAGTCGGTGCTCATGGGGTCCTCCTTCGGGGCGACAAGAGGTCAGTGGCAGCCGCCGGAGTGGCCGGCGTGCTGGTCCTTATCTGAGCGGGCCGCTTCGGTCGGTGTGCCTGGTTGCCCATGACCGGCATGCCCGCCGTGCGAGCCGTGCATAAAGAAGTGACTCCCCACCATCAAGGCGATTAAGCAGTAATACACGACGGTATCGACGGCCACGTTGAACAAGAAGATCGCGATCAACGCAGCAACCAGGCCAAGGCCGAGGAACCAGACGATGGGCGGGACGCGCCGTGGGCGGTCGGCGGTTTCAGAGGCATGCGGGACGTGTTCCATATGAGTCACTCCTTGGTATCGGTGTCTGGCTTCAAGGATGACTCTAGCGGGGCGGGACGAAAACTGTGAGAGGCGTTTAGCCTGTTTGAGAATGCGCCATTTGGCGGAGGGGGAGATTAAGCCCAGATGAGGGCTCGTGCGGATCTTCGGGATCAATCGGCCGTGACGGGGTGCTCGATCTCGCCGGCCATGAAGCGGTCGGGGTCCGCTTCAAAGGCGCGCAGGCAGCCGCGCGTGCAGAAATAGACCCGCCGTCCACGATACTCCGCGCTGGGGTACAGGCTAGGGTCCTTGAGCTTGCCACCGCAGGCGGTGATGGCCTCGGGCCCGGGGACGGGCACAGACTGGCTCGTTTCTGGCATAGCGTCGTCGCCGGCTATTTTACCGCTGCCCCCATGACCCCCCACTCGCCCAACTGCCGCCACCGCGTCACGCGCAGGCCAGCCGCCACCAGCCCTGCGCGGAGCTCACGACCATAGAACTGGGTCGCCTGGGGATGGTCGAAGAGGTCCCGCACCGGCCACGCCGAGACGAAGCCCTTGAGCAGGTCTTCAAAGTAGAACGTGCCACCTGGCCTCCCCGACGCCGGGTCGGGACTTCGAAGCACGCGCGCAATCTCGCCGAGCGCCTTCTGCCAGTTGGGGATGTGATGGAGGATGCCATAGTCCACGACCGCGTCGAAACTGGAATTGGGCGCATCAATCGCCTCGGCGTCCCCGACGAAGACGCGGGCGCGCGCACCATGTTTCGCCACGTGCTTTCTGGCCAGGGAAATCATCTTCGGGTCAAGGTCGAAGCCGGTGACCTGCGCCGCGCCGCGTGCGAGCAGAATTTCGATGCCTACGCCGCGCCCGCAGCCGATCTCCAGAACTTGCCGACCGGCCAGTGAGCCGCGCGGGCCGATCAGCAGCGGCGTCTCAATCCACCACTGAGAGGCCGCGCGGACGGGGTTGTTCATCAGCGCAAATTCGAGCGCGTTGAGTTTCATCCTGCCCTCTTCAACGCGGCGGCCAGGTTCCGGTCACGTCTTCCAGTTGCGGCGCGTCGCCGCCCGAGATGCGCCAGCCGCGCGGGGTCTTGCGAAAGGCCAGGTCCTGGGTCACCCGGGCGCTGTAGATGGGCTGGCCGTTCTTCAAGACGCTGAAGTGCAGGCGATAGGTGACTTTAGCCAGGCGAGCCTCCTCATGAACCTCCAGCGCCTGGATGTCGAACGAATGGAACTGGACTGCGTTGGTGCTGGGAAGCTGGTCAACAAAGTCTTGGTACGCCTGCCGGGTCTGCGCCAGGCCGGCGGCCACGGCGCCCTCGGCCTCAGAGGCGAAGTAGCTGTCGAGCGCGTTCGGGTTCTTGCGGTTCAGGCCCTGGAGGGCCGCCGTCTGAACCTCCTCCATCACCTGCCGCACGGTACGCTCCTCGGCGCCGCTCAGGGTCAGCCAGGCCGTGCCGGCGACGAGGGCCGCGATGCCGGCGATGACGAGAAAACGTCCGACGGTCATAAAGCACCTCCGGGGGCAGGCTGCCGGCGGCGCGGGAGGAAAGCCGGCGTGCGGGCCGCATACTCGGAATACGCCTGGCCGAACTCCGCCCATGCCTCGCGCTCCTCGTGCCGCGCCAGCCGCACATACATGAACACCAGGATCGGAAACATGACCAGCGTAGTGATAGTCGGCCACTGGATGAGGAAGCCGAGCATGATCACGATGAAGCCGACGTACTGGGGGTGCCGCAGGTAAGCATACGGGCCGGCGATAGCCAGTTGGTGTGCGCGCTGCGCCTTATACAACACGTCCCAGGCCGCACCGATGAGGACGAACCCGCCGCCGATGAGCGCATCGCTCAACCAATGGATGGGGGTGAAGTGCGGGTCGCCCTTCCAGCCGAGGAGTGTCTGCCATAGGTGTCCGGCATTATGAGAGAGCAGGTCCAGGCCCGGGATCCGGCTGCCCAGCCAGCCCGAGAGCAGGTAAATCGTCAGCGGGAAGCCGTACATCTCCGTGAACAGCGCCACCAGGAAGGCCGAGAACGCGCCGAAGGAGCGCCAGTCTCGGCTGGTGCGCGGCTTGGTGAAGCTGAAGGCGAAGACGATAAAGACCGCCGTGTTTATGAAGACGAGCGGCCACAGCCCGTAGGCGGGGGAATTGATGTTCATTTCTTCTCCCCCGAGGGCGGCTGATGATCGGCATGACCGTTAAGACCGTCGTGCCGGCTGTGCATGAACAAATGCAGCAGCGGACACAGCAAGAGCAACGCGTAGGGCAGGATGCCGAAGAAGTGGGCGGTGTGTTCTGTCAGCAGGTAAAACGCCGCGATGCCCGAGAACACGAGAAACACCAGCCCGGTGCGCGAGCGCAGCCAGCGACCCAGGCTGAAGTCTTGTCTTGAATTCATCAGCGCCTCCTGTCAACTCGTACCCTAACACCGAAGGCCTGCCAAACGAAAGCGCCGTTCCGCCTGGTGGGGCATACGCCAATCGGCGTAGCCTTCCGGGGAACGGCGCTTTCAGGAGAAAAGATGGATGCGCTGCTCGAGCAGCCCTTATGGCTGCATGCCGGACATGTCATCCATTTCCGGCAAGTCAAGGTCGATCTCGGGGGCCGACGCCGAAGCAGGCGCCTGGGGTGAGTAACTGATACCATTCGGACCAGCGCCGCTGGGGATGGTCGCGACCACTTTGCGTGTCGGGATATCCAACACCGCCACGTCGTTCCCGTAGATGTTGGTGATGTAGGCGTAGCGGCTGGATGGGTCGATCACGATGCCGTGTGCGCCTTTGCCGGTCTCCACGGTGCCCACCACCGTGAACGTCGCCGTGTCGATGATGGAAACGGTCGTGCTGGGATTATCTTGTGTTCCCTGGTTAGCGGCGAGCACGTACTTGTCGTCCGGCGTCACAAAGACCTGGATCGGGCCAACGCCGACGTCCACCTTGCCGACGAGTTGGCGCGTCGCCACGTCCACTTTGCCGACGGCATTCTCAGCGTTGAGCGAGAAATAGACGACCTTGCCATCCGGCGAGAAGCCGACCTGTACCGGCTTCTGTCCCACTTCGATGTCGGTCACTTTGGTGTGGGTTGACGTGTCGATCACGCTGAGAGTCGTGTCCTTCGCATTGGCGACGTATACCCACTTCCCATCCGGGCTGGGGCGCAGGCCGTGCGGATACATCCCCACCGGGATGGTAGCGATGGCTTGCATCGTGGCGACGTCGATCGCGGTGACGCTGTCCTCGTCGCCGTTGGTGGCATATGCGGTTTTGCCATCCGGGGCCAGGACGATGTGGGCCGGCTCCTGGCCCGTCATCACGGTGCCATGCACCTTGTACGTGGCGGTATCAATCATCGCGGCAAATGAGTCGTGCCCGCTCACCACCCAGACGCTCTTGCCATCCGGCGCGACCTGGAGATTATGAGGCGCTTCGATGCCGGTGAGGGTGGCGACCACCCGGTTGCTGGCAGCATCAATCACCGTGATGCTGTTGCCATATTCATCGGCCACCCAGACGGCGCCAGGCGCCGTCTTCTGCGAAACGGCGGGCGCAGGGCCATCGGAGGTCGCCCCACTGCACGCGGCCAGGAGCAACGCCAGGCCGATGCTGAGCGCCAGGCCCACACGGATCCCTTTACTGTGTTTCATGGAAATACTCTCCTTGTTGTATTGAATTTGAAGCCAGCAAACATGGCCCAAAAGGTCCCCAGCCGGTCCTTACACTAGCATCAGGGAAAGGCAATCGGCGAGCGCCATTTGGCGCATTGGGCCGGGCGCAGAATGGCGCAAGGAGAGAAAAAAGGGCTACTTGGTCGGGATATAGGCTTCCGGCGTTTGTGCAAATCTCTGGGCGCAGTTGAATGAGCAGAAGTGGTACACCCGGCCCCCATAAGGCAGGCGGGCCAGGGCCCGCTCGAGGTCAAGCCGCATCCGGCACACCGGGTCGAACTCGGCGGCAGCATCGGCACGGCGCGAGTCTTCCAGCGTGAAGAGCTTGACCGGATGGGAGACGTTCTTGAGCCACACCTCGCCCAGGCCGGTCACCCCGGCGATGGCGAGCGGGCGGACCGCGTCCGCCACCGCCTCCGTGCACAGGATCTGGTCTGAGCGCGCATACGCGGCGACGCGGGCGGCCACGTTCACCGTGGCGCCGAAATAGTCGCCGTCCCGTTCGACCACCGGGCCGGCGTGCAGGCCGGCGCGCAGGGCCGGGAAGCCCGGCTCCGCCTGGACTGCGGCGGCGAGCTGAAACACGGTCGTGATAGCCGACGCCGGCTCGCCGGCCACAACCATGACGGCGTCACCGATGGATTTGGCCAGACGGGCGTCGCCGGCCAGCGCGGCCTGCGTCAGACGGCACAGCCGGGCCACGATGTCGGCCGCGTCGTCGTCGCCGTGTGTCTCGGTCAGGGCCGTGAAGCCGCACAGGTCGGCGAAGAGGATGGTGGCAGGCCGGGAAGCGTGCGTCATGCTGCCCTCCGATTCGTAGTCGGGGCTGTTCGAGGCGCCGGTCTTCCTCAGCCAGCGGGATGGGACCGAGTCGTCTCTCGTTCAGGCGCCAGAGATCAAACCAGCTCTGCTTCTTGTGGTCCCAGCTCCTCCCGCCGTGTCACTGCCTCAATCGCCCGGTAGCATTCAGCGGGGGCGTGCAGCAGCGGATGGTGGTCCACGCCGGGCAGGACCCGCACGCGCCAGTTGGGGCGGCCCTGCACCAGGGCCAGAAGCCCCTCCAGCGGGGCTGTGATGTCGCGATCGCCGTGCAGGCAGACGACGGGCAGGCGGCGGTCGAGCCTGTCCGCGTCTCGGGCGGTGTCACAGTTGTACACGACCTCCCACAGCGATGACGTGAACGACCGCCAGGAGTGCCGGACGACGTCGGCTGCGACCTCGCGCGGCAGTTCGGGCTGCAAGTACGGCACCAGCCAGGCGAAGACGCGCCGGGTCAAGACGCAGATGACCGCGGCCAGCACCATGTTCGAGAGAAACACGCGATTGACCCAGGAGCCTTTGCGGAAGAAGCGGAAGGCCTTCTCCGGGCTCCCGAAATTCGGCAACCCCAACAGCACCAGGCCCTCCACGTCGGCGGGATGACGGGCGGCGTAGGCGACTGCCAGCAAGGCTCCCATCGAGTGGCCCACCAGTGTGAAAGGCGCCATCCGGCTGAGGGCCTGGTGCAGTGCCTGAACGTGCCGCTCGACGGTGTAACGTGTCCAGGGCTTGGGCGACTCGCCGAAGCCCAACGGATCCACCAGGACGGCATGATACTTCTGCTCAAGCACGCCAAGACGCCCCTGCCAGTAGCGGGTCGTCCCGCCCAGGCCGGGGAGGAACACCAGGGTGCGGCCCGGCGGGCCGGCCTCGCAGACGTGGAGCGCTGGAGGCGGACCGGCCGGGCCCATTATCGGTGGCCGCCTGAAGGTGAGGCGACTCGGCGACACCACTGCCATCGTCTCATTCCTCAACGATCAGCTTGCCCCGAAGCATACCCATCTGGCACTGGAACTCGTATTCGCCGGCTTTGTCGGGCAGGAATTCTACCGGTACGGTCTCACCTTCTGGGAGCTTGGCGCTCTTCTTGAAGTCCGGGAAAAGCACCATTTCGGAGCACGAGGCCGACTCGGTCCGGACGAAATTCAGGCGCACCGGCTTGCCCTTCTCAACCACGATCACGTCCGGGGTGTAGCCACCCTTGACCAGCACCATAGCTTCCTGATAGCCGCCGCTGGTCAGTGCAGCTTTCACACCCTTCTTCTCGCCCAGCCAGAAAAACCAGACGATGAAGGCGATGGCGGCCAGCCCGCCCAGGATGACAAGGATTTTATCGGGAGTCATAGCATCTCTCCATGGCTGATGGTTGATTGCGGTCTTCAATCAACCATCACCAATCACCAATTACCCATGATCAATGCGCCGGTTTCCAACTCTTCAGCCGGTTGGCGTTGCCGATGACGGTCACGCTGCTGAACGACATCGCCAGCGCGGCCAGCAGCGGCGAGAGCAGCAGGCCGAAGAAGGGATACAGCACGCCCAGCGCGATGGGCAGGCCGGCGCTGTTGTAGATGAACGCGCCGACCAGGTTCTGATACACATTGCGCATGGTAGCGCGGCTGAGCTGGATGGCCGTCACCACGCCCATCAGGCTGCCCTTGATCAGGGTGATGTCCGAGGCCTCAATCGCTACGTCGGTGCCGGTGCCGATGGCCAGGCCGATGTCGGCCTGCGCCAGGGCCGGGGCGTCGTTGATGCCGTCGCCCACCATCGCCACCTTCTTGCCCTCCAACTGCAACTTTTGCACGTTGAAGGCCTTGTCCTGGGGCAGCACCTCGGCCAGCACGCGCTCCACGCCCACCTGCCGGGCGATGGCTTTGGCCGTGCGCTCGTTGTCGCCCGTGATCATCACCACTTCCAGCCCCATCTTCTTCATAGCGGCGATGGCGGCCTTCGAGTCGTCTTTGACGGTGTCGGCCACGGCAATGATGCCTGCCGCGTTGCCGTCGATGGCCACATACATCGGGGTCTTACCATCGTCGGCCAGGGTCCTGGACTTCTCTTCCAGGCCGCCGAGCGCGATGCCTTCCCGGTTCATGAGCTTCAGGTTTCCGATGAGCACGCGCCGCCCGTCTACCGTGGCCGTGACTCCATGACCCGGGATGGCGTCAAACGTCTGCACATCACTCAAGGCTAAGCCGCGAGCCTGGGCGCCTTCGACAATTGCCAGCGCCAGCGGATGCTCGGACGACTTCTCGACGGAAGCGGCTAATCGCAAGAAGTTGTCAGTGGTCAGTGACCAGTTATCAGTCTTACTGATTACTGATGACTGCTCACTCATCACTACGTCCGTGAGCGACGGCTTGCCGACCGTGATCGTGCCGGTCTTGTCAAGGATGATCGCGTTCAATTTTTCGGCGGCCTGGAGCGCGTCGCCGGAGCGGATCAGGATGCCGTTCTGCGCCCCCAAGCCGATGCCGGTGGTTAGGCTCATGGGCGTGGCCATGCCCAGGGCGCACGGGCAGGCGATGATGAGCGTCGTCACCGCCACGATCAGGGCGTAGGTCAGCGCCGGAGCCGGGCCGAAGACATACCAGACCACGAAGCCAAAGATGGCCAGGATCATGACCGCCGGCGTGAAGTAGGCGGAGACCTGGTCCACGATGCGCTGGATGGGCACCTTGCTGCTCTGCGCGTCCTGCACCAACCGGATGATGTTCGCTAGGGCGGTGTCCTTGCCGACCTTGGTGGCGCGGAACCGGAAGGCCCCGGTCTTGTTGATCGTCGCGCCGATGACCTCGTCCCCGACCTTCTTGGAGACGGGCAGCGACTCGCCCGTGATCATGGACTCGTCCACGGCCGACTGGCCTTCGATCACCTCGCCATCCACCGGGATCTTCTCGCCGGGCCGGACGACGACGATGTCGTTGACCAGCACTTCCTCCACTGGGATGTCTACTTCTTTTCCGTCGCGCACAACCCGGGCCGTCTTGGCCTGTAGGCCAATGAGCTTCTTGATGGCCTCCGACGTGCGGCCCTTGGCCTTGAGCTCCATCGCCAGGCCGAGCACGACCAGGGCGGTGACCACCACCGTCACGTCATAGTACACGTCGGTGAATTCTTCCGATGGAAAGATCTGGGGGAAGAGCATGGCGATGGTCGAGTAGATCCAGGCCACGCCCGTGCCGACGGCGATCAGGGTGTGCATGTTGGCCGAGCGGTGCTTGAGGCCCTCCCACATCCCGACGAAGAACTGGCTGCCGGAGTAGACCAGCACGGCCAGACTGGCGACACCCATGGCGTACCAGACATACATCAGTTGCGGGCTGCCACGTGGGAACCAGTCGCGTAAGACGGGGAAGATCCAGGGGTACGAGAGGACCATCGTGGGCACGCCCACCGCCGCCCCGAACCACCACTTGCGCATGAGCGAGCGATATTCCTTCTCAGTTGCCTGCGCCTCACGATCCATTTCGGGCTCGCTGGCTTCGGCGGCGCGGGCCGCCTTGTAGGGCCCGGCGCTTTCAATGGCTTGGCTCAGCAAGCCCAAATCGCCGATGGCGGGCGAATATTCGACCTTCACCTCGTTGGTCGCCGCATTCATGGTCGCGTCCAACACCCCCGGGGTGGTCTTGAGTGCGTCTTCAATTCGGACCACGCATTCCGCGCAGTACAGGCCGCTGACCTTCAGCCGCAGGGTCTGGCCGTCGAGCGCGAAGCCGGCCGCGCGGACCGCCTCCACGAAATCGGTGGCCTTGGCGCGGGCCGGGTCGTATTCGATGGTCGCACGACCGCCGCGTACGTTGACGTTGGCCTTGCTCACACCGGGGACGTCCTGGAGAGCCTTTTCGAGCGCCGGCCCACCGGCGCGCTGAAGCCCTCGAATGGGCAGCTCGAGCCGCAGCGGCCCGGAGGCCCCGCTGGCGATGCCGGTCGTGGCCGATGACACGGCGACAGCGTATTTCTCGGGCGCGGCATCGAATTGCTTAACGCAACGCTCAGAACAAAAGTGATACGTGGATCCTTTGTACTGGCGAGTGGCGTGGGCCGACCCGGTTTCGATTTCCATTCCGCAGACAGGATCTCGCGCCGACATAAGATGAGCCTTTCTCTCAGAATCCAAATGCCCAACTACTAGGCACACATAGAAGTGTATCCACCGGCGGGCATTTGGAAAGCGCTAATCGACCTAGTGTGGAACAGGCGAAATGGCTTATGATTTTGGCCGTTGAAGGCGGAGTGGATCAGTTGAGAGGCAGGGTAAACGAAACTTGCGTGCCCTGGCCGGGCTGGCTGGTCACCCAGATGTGCCCGCCGTGCGCCTGCACCAGTTGTTTGGCGATGGCCAGGCCGAGGCCGGTCCCGCCTTCGCTGCGCGAGCGCCCGCGGTCGACGCGATAGAAGCGGTCGAAGACATGCGGCACAGCCTCAGGCGGGATACCGGAGCCGGTGTCAGTAACAGTGATCCGTAAATAGTGCCCAGTGTTCAGAGTGATTTCCGGGCGCTCACTGGATACTGAACCCTGAACACTGATCACTCCCCCTGCGGGCGTGTGACGAATGGCATTGCCGAGCAGGTTGCCGAGGACCTGGGCGATGCGTTGGGGATCGAGCGAGAGGGTCGGCAGGCTGACAGGAATATCGGCGCGCAGGGTGAGGTGCTTGGCTTGAGCCTGGGGCGTGAATTGGGCGACCACCGACCGGACCAGATCCGCGGGGTTCATGGAGAGGCGATCCAGAGGCAGTTGCCCGGCGTCGGCAAGGGCCAGCGTGCGCAGGTCGCTCACCAGCCGCGCGAGCAATTGCGTCTGATCGAGCAGCGGCGCCAGGGTCTCTTGGGTGGGCGGCAGCACCCCGTCGACCACCGCTTCCAGGCTGCCTTGCAGGGCCGCCAGGGGGTTGCGCAGCTCATGGGCAATATCCGCGATCATGTCCTGCCGCAGGCGCTCAGCCTTCTGCAGGTCGGCCGCCATCGCGTTGAACGCGGCCGCCAGGTCGCCGATTTCATCTTGAGACGTGACCGGGACACGCTGGGCCAGGTCGCCGCGGGCGATGACGGCCGTCGCAGCCATGAGGCGCCGGATCGGTCGAACGAGGCCATAGGCCAAAATGCCGCCGACCACGAGAGCAGCGCCGCCCGCCGCCAGTGCCGCCAGCCAGATGGCCCGGTTGACGCGCCCTAACAGATCGTTCGTGGCGCTGTCAGCCTGCCCCGGGCCACCCCTGATCTCGCCCATCCCCATGCCGCCCACGGCGACGAGCGTGCCGGCGCGCTGGCCGTCGACGACGATGGCGGTGCCGCCTGACAGTTCGGCCTGGCTCAGGGTCTGGCCTACGCGCTGGCCGGCGGAGTCGGCCACGACCTGGCCGCGCGCATCGGCGACGAGGAGCTGCTGGCCCATCATCCCCGCCATGCCGCCCATCCCCAGACCGGCGCTCACCAGTGTCTGGACGCCCTCCCAGGAGCCACGACCACGATAGTAGCCTGCCAACTCCTGCGCCAGGCCGGCGTCGCTCGTCATGCCGCCCTGGAACATGAAGCTGTGCACCTCGCTGGCCGCCGCCTGGTTGGCCAGCAGCGACACCACGGCCACGCCTACCAGGACAACGGCCAGGAAAGAGAGCAAGAGCTTGGCGAAGAGACGCATGGCTGGTTGATCGCGAATGGCTGATGGCTGATCGCGGAGGGTGAAGACCGTACTCGTGGCCCGTGACCGCTCTCAGCCGTCTGCGAACTTGTAACCCACGCCGAACACGGTCACGACGTACTCGGGCTGCCTGGGATCACGTTCGAGCTTGGCGCGCAGGTTCTTGATGTGGGCGTCCACGGTGCGCTCGTAGCCCTCAAACGCCTCACCCTGGGCGGCGTCGAGCAACTGCATGCGGGTGAAAACGCGGCCCGGCTCGCGCGCCAGCGTAACCAACAGATCGAACTCCGTCGGCGTCAGCTCAATGGAGTCATCGCTGCGGGCGACCGTGTGCCGCGTCAGGTCGATGGTGATGTCGGCCGCCCGGATGATCTGTGGGACGCTCGGCGCTTCTGTCCGCCGGAGCACGGCTCGCACGCGGGCCACCACCTCGCGCGGGCTGAAGGGCTTGACGACGTAGTCATCGGCACCCAGTTCCAGCCCGACCAGGCGGTCGGACTCCTCGACCCGCGCCGTCACCATGATGATGGACACGTTGGATGTGGCCCGCAGGCGCCGGGCGACGTCGAGGCCGTCTAACCCTGGGAGGCTCAGGTCCAGGAGTACCAGGTCCGGCTTTTCGCGTTTGGCCTGGGCCAGGGCGGTCGGCCCATCACTGGCCGTGACCACGCGGAAGCCGGCCTGCTCCAGGTAGCCGCGCAAGACCTTCACGATCTGGGCTTCGTCGTCCACGACGAGGATGGTCTGGGCCATACTGGAAGTGTATATCAAACGAGCCGGAGCGGCTTTGCTCCGGCTCGTCTGTGGAGAAGAGACCTCGCTCAGACCTTCTCGCCGCAGTAGGGACAGGCCTTCCAGCCGGCCTGGAGCGGCTTGCCGCAGTGGGCGCAGGTCACGCCGACAGGAGCGGGCGGCGGAGACTGCGGCGCCACCGCACGGACCAGCCAGACGACGCCGAGCACGATCAGGCCGACGAACAGCAGCGGCCCCAGCAGCATCCCCAGACCGAAGAACGGCATTCCGAAACCACCCATCATAGGAGCACCTCCGAACATGTGGCCTGGGCCCATCATCCCCTGCCACCCGCCCCAGGCGGTCTGATGGAAGAAGAATGGCAGGACGGTCGAAGCAACGACCGCGACGACGATCAGAACGGCGCTGACGCCGAGGACCCATTGCAGACCTTTGCTCATGTTGACCTCCGAAGATCCTTTCTATGCGTTACCCTAGCCGAGCCATGTGAAGAACTTGTGAAGCCTTCCCGAAAACCGTGTGAAGCCCGTCAATCAACCGGCGTGCGCTCGGCTGGATCGGCTCGTGCGGGCCAGGATCCAGGTGATGAGCGGCAGAGCAGCAGCCAGGGCGATCAGCGCGACGATCTGGGACTGAGTCAGCCCGAACGCGATCACCTGGTAGGAACTGGTAAAGGCCAGCAGGAACCGTTCCAGGCTATATAGCACCACATAGAGGAGGAAGAGCAAACCATCGGGCCAGCCTTTCTTGCGCAGTTGCCAGAGGACGGCGAAGATGCCCAGGTTGACGACGATCTCATACACCGGCGTCGGGGTGTAATACACGCCCAGCTGAGGCACCATGGCGTTCGGGCTGGTGTACGCAAATCCGAATGGCCCGGTCGTGGGCTTACCCATCGCATCGCCCGTGATGATGCAGGCCAGGCGGCCGACCGCCTGCGCCAGGACCAGGCCCGGCGCCACCGCATCGAGCAGGCGCGGCAGGGGCCAGCCCCGGCGCCAGGCCAGCCAGGCGACGGCGAGCAGGCCGCCGGCCACGCCGCCCCAGATCGCCAGCCCGCCCTCCCACACATACAGCGCCCGAACTGGGTCCGCCGCGTACTCGTGCGGCCAGTGGTCGAGCACGTGGAAGAGCCGCGCGCCGAGCAGGCCGCCCAGGACGACCCCCAGCGCGGCGTCATAGATCTCATCCATCTTAAAGCCCTTGCGCCCGGCCTCGCGCGCTGCCAGCCAGACGCCAACGCCAATGGCCCCGACGACGATGAGACTGTACCAGCGCACCATGAAATGGCCGATACTGAAGAGAACCGGGTCAATGCTGATTGTGATCATGTCAAATAACCTTTTGGGCGTGAACGGGACGGCGAACCGCATGGTCAGCCCTGCGTCTCCGTTAGCTAAAACTCTCCAGCGCAGCGGCCGCAATCGAGTACTGGCTACCCACCAGCAGGCTGCGAAGCTGACGGCGCAGGGAAGGGCTCAAGGTCAGCCGCGGCAGGAGCAATTGCGCCAGAGCCAGGTCGGTGGCAATCGCCAGATTGCCTTTTGGCGCGGCGTCGAACAGCCCATGCCCGGTGTTCGTCCAGGCATTCGCCAGGAACACAAGCACGTCGCCAAGAAACGAGGCGATGCCCTCCCGGATGTTTCTCAAGACTGCCGTGACCTGTGCCAGCGCGGAAAAGGCGGCCGGCCAGGCGCCCAGGACACGGCGGAGCTTTCGCCGGGCCGCACGCGTATCCCGGATGCAGGCGCGGAGGAATAACTGCTCAGCCCCAACGAGTTGTGAGGCGGGTCGCCTGAGCTCGCCAGACCTGGAGGCGACGGCCGGCCAATAGACCGCCGTGGCGTGCGAAAACGTTTGGGCGCTGGCCCAGCCAGATCGGTCTGTATCCACCGTCGCCGTCAGCCACAGGTTAGCCGGGAAGCGGATCGGGTTGACTAGGGAGAGACCAGACAGGCTCACGAGTCTGCCGGCCCGGAATTGCAGCGCAATTTCCTCCAGCAATCCCACCACCTCTGCCGGGCTGATGCGGGCCAGACAAGCGAGATAGACCCGGCTGCCGTTCTCGGGTTGTATCGCCTCTTCGGCCAGCGCCAGGATTTTGCTGGCGTTGAGCTGCGACTGGGCCGTGGTGCAGAGCGCCACACTCTCACTCTGGCTCGCCCACCAGGGGTGGCCGACCAGCCGCTGGTATTGCAGCCTGGCGCCCCCGGTCAAGAGGTGGCCCAGGCTTTCGGCCACCGCGATCTTGCCGCTGTCCGCCGGGCCGGCCAGGATCGTCAGCGGCTTTGACTTCAACGCCACGTAGTAGTTGATCAGCGGAACTGCGTCCACCTGGATCCCGGCTCTCCCGACGGCCTCGCTCAGATGAGCGATCAGTGCGCGCTCGTCGCTGACGACTTCAGGAAGAACACTCCGTGACACCGCGCCGAGCACCCTCAACGCCTCCGACTGGTGACGGCCTGCCACCCGCAAACGCCCCAGCAGACCGCCAGCAAGATCAGGAACAAGACGAGCGCCGCGATGGCCGCGACTTTCAGGCCGAAGAGGGGAAGGATGACGATTGCCACCAGCGGCAGGCTGCACAGCCAGACGGCGAATGCCAGCAGCATCTCATCGGAATGACGACTGAAGCGCTGTCTCACGGCAGTCCTCCTTTCTCCAAAAATTCCGGCCGGGCCAACCCGCTGCTCTCAGTGCCGGGCTGCCTTTTTGATGCGCGCCGTGACGACCGGCATCGTGACGATCAGGCTGAGCAGCCCCACCCAGACCGCGCCGCCGAACCGGGCCACGCTCGGGTAGTCACCGCTCAGGCTGGCTGCCAGCAGAAACAGCAGCGCGGCGCCGATCGAGATCGGCAGGTAAATCAGGGCGCTCCGGCGCGCCACGTCTTTCTCGACCTGCTCGTGTTCCATGTGGGCCTCTCCTTCAGTTGCCCCAGAAGCCCCGACTGCGGAGCCTCCGGGAAGTCAGACAGCCTGGATTAAGGCTGGACGTTGATCACGTAAATCAGCCCGCCCGGCTCGACGTCGTTGTTGGTGACGTGATGCAGGACGTGGCAGTGCAGGACCCACGTCCCCGGGCTCGTGGCCGTGAACTCGATGTCGTAGCGCTCGCCCGGATTGACGGCGACGGTGTCCTTCGTCAGCTGCGCGGCCTCGGGCACCGGGTTGCCATCCGTCGCCACGATCTTGAAGAACTGGCCGTGCAGGTGCATGGGGTGCGTGAACTGGCCAATGGCGGCCAGGCGCAGACGGACCACGTCACCCACTCTGACCGTGACCGGCTTGGTCTCGGGGAAGGCCTTGCCGTTGACGGTGAAGTAGTTCGGCTCGGCCCCGGCCATCGGCATGGAAGGATAGGTCTCGCCGTCCGGGCCAATCGTCCATTCCCCCAGCATCAGAACTTCGTCGACGGCGGGCGGGTCCGTGGGCGGGTCCTTGGGCTCGATCACCAGCGGCGCGTACAGGCCCACCGGGATTTGCTTGTCCGTGGCCACGTGGGAGTGGTACATGAACGTGCCGGCCGGCGCCGCCGTGAACTCATACGTAAAGGTCTCGCCCGGTTCAATGGCCGGCTGCGTGAACGGCGGCACGCCGTCCATGGCGTTGGGCACCGGCAGGCCGTGCCAGTGGATGCTGGTCGCCTCCGGCAATTCATTCTTCACGATGACGCGGACTTGGTCGCCCTCGCTGACCCGGATCATGGGCCCGGGCACGGTGCCGTTGTAAGTCCAGGCGGTCACCACGACGTCCCGGAGGATGTTCCAGCGCACCGGCTGGGCCGTCAGCTGGAAGACTTTCACGTCGCCGTCCAGCGTGTACGCCAGCGGTTGGCCGCCCTCCGTCTCGGTCGCCGGCGGTACGCCCAGGCTGGGGATGGGGGCCTCCATGGTCATGACGTCCATGCCGGCACCCGGCATCTCGTCCAAATTTGGCTCCAATGTGGACGTCTGCCCCTCTCCCATGTCCATGCCAGGCATGTTGGGATCCATGGTGGGCGCGACTGGCGCGGCCTGGGTTGCCGGCGCCACCACGGCGGGGCCGCTGCAGGCGGATATCAGGATCGCCAGGACCGCAATGAAGGAAAAGATTACAACGCGTTTCATCGGGAGCCTAGCTCCTTGTACATGGGTGAGTCCGGCGTCAGTCGCCGCTGGCTGGCGCCGGCGCCAGGCCTGGGTGTGCCTGGCGGGGGCCTGGCCAGGGCGCATCGTCGCGGCGGATGGATGGCCGGAAGCGCTTGAGGAGTAACGTGTTCAGGGTGACCGAGACCGAGCTGACGGCCATCATCAGGCCGGCCAGCTCCGGGCTGATGATCAGCGACACGAAGGGGTAGAACAGCCCGGCCCCCAGCGGGATGCCCAGCAGGTTGTAGACGAAGGCCCAGAACAGGTTCTGCTTGACCTTGCGCATGGTGGCCTGGGCCACTTCCAGGGCCACGACCACGTCGCGGATGTCGTCCTTGATCAGGATGACGTCGCCGGTTTCCTTGGCCACGTCGGTCCCGGAGCCGATGGCCAGGCCGACATCGGCCTGGGCCAGGGCCGGCGCATCGTTGACGCCATCCCCGACCATGGCCACCTTGTGGCCGCCTGCCCCGCGCTTTCCAGCGGGGGCGGCTTGGAGCTTCTTGACTTCTTCGGCCTTGTCCTGGGGCAGGACTTCCGCCAGCACCCGGTCGATGCCCACCTGCCGGGCGATCGCCTGCGCGGTGCGGGCGTTGTCACCCGTGATCATGGCCACCTGGATGCCCAGCCGGTGCAGGTGCGCAACCGCCTCGGCCGAGTACTCCTTGAGCGTGTCGGCCACGGCGATCAGGCCGGCCGGCGCGCCGTCCACGGCCAGGAACATGGCCGTCTTGCCATCGGCCTCCAGTGCCTCCGCCCTCGTCAGCAACGCGCCGAAGTCCACGCCGCGCTCGCGCATCAGCTTGCGGTTGCCCAGCAGAACGGCGCGGCCTTCAATTCGGGCCTCGACGCCATGCCCGGGGATCGAAATGAACTGTTCGGGCGTGGGCAGCGTCAGGCCGCGTGCCTCCGCTCCTTTGAGGATGGCCTCGCCCAGCGGATGCTCGCTGTGCTTCTCGGCGCTGGCCGCGTAGCGGAGCAGGTGGTCAGTGGGTAGTGGAGAGTGATCAGAGTTACTGACCCCTGCCCACTGATCACTGACCACGACATCCGTCACGCTCGGCTGGCCCTGGGTGAGGGTCCCGGTCTTGTCAAAGACGATCACCTGCAGCTTGCTGGCGTTCTCGATGGCCTCGGCGCCCTTGAAGAGCACGCCGTGCTCGGCGGCCTTGCCGGCGCCAGCCATGATCGCGCTCGGGGTGGCCAGGCCGACGGCGCACGGGCAGGAGATCACCAGCACCGTCACCGACAGCAGGAGCGAGAACCCGAACACGCCGATCTCGCCCAGCTTGTAGGGTGAGAGGATGAAGCTGGAATTCGGGTCGAAGAAGCGCCCAAAGCCGTAGAAGAACCAGAAGACGAAGACCAGCACCGCCAGCACGTGAACGCCCAGGATGAAGTGCCCGGCCACCCAGTCCGCCAGCTTCTGGATCGGCGCCTTGCTGGCCTGGGCGTCCTCCACCAGCTTGATGATCTGGGCCAGGGCCGTCTCTTTGCCCACGCGGGTCGCCGAGAAGCGGAATGCGCCGGTCTTATTGAGCGTCCCGCCGATGACGAGGTCGCCGGCCTTCTTCTCCACCGGCAGGCTCTCGCCGGTCAGCATCGACTCATCGACGGCGGAATAGCCGTCGACGACCTGGCCGTCCACGGGGATGCCTTCGCCCGGGCGGACCAGGATCAAGTCGTGGATCTCGACCTCCTCCGCCGGGATCTCCAGTTCTTTTCCATCCCGGACGACGCGCGCGATCTTGGGCTGAAGCTTCATGAGCTTGCGGATGGCCTCGGACGTGCGCCCGCGGGTGAGGGCCTCCAGCCAGCGGCCGAGGATGATGAAGGCCGTCAGCAGGGCGGCGCTCTCGAAGAAGGTGGCCCCCTCACCCCCGAAGCCGGCCTCCGGGAAGAGGGTGTTGATGACGGCGATGCCGTAGGCGGCGCCAATGCCGGTGGCGTACAGCAGGTTCATGTCGGTCACGCCGTGCCTAAGCCCTCGCCAAGAGTTGACGAAGAACTGCAGACCGGGGCCGAAGACGATGGGCGTGGTCAGCAGGCCGATGACCCACTTCTGGGCCAGCCACGCCGGCACCAACACCTTAAGGGGGCCAAGCATGTCGTAGAAAGTGCCGATCATGACGACCAGGCCAACCAGCCCGGCGATGAGCAGGTTGCGGCCCTGGCGCCGGATCTCGGCCTCGCGCGCCTGCCGCTCGCGGTCGAGCGCGTCGACGCCTTCGCTTCGCTCCTGGGCTTCGTAGCCGACCTCGCGCACGGCCCGCTTCATGGCGTTGATCGAGACCAGGCCGGGGATGTAGGTGACGCGGGCCGTGCCCAGACCCAGGTTCACGACTGCCCCGGTGACCCCTTCGACCCCCTTCAGCGCCCCTTCGACATGGGCCACGCACGAGGCGCAGGTCATGCCGCGCACGTCTAGCGCCAGTTCAGAGGTCGGCACCCGATATCCCACCTCGTCGACCGCGCGGGCCAGGTCGGTCAGGGTGACCCGGGTCGGATCAAAATTGAGCGCAGCCTTGTTGGTGCCCAGGTTGACGACCACGCTTTCAACGCCGGGCAGTTCCTTGAGCGCGCCCTCCACATGTGAAACGCACGAAGCGCATGACATGCCCTGAACAGGCAGGCTGAGAGATTTGATTTGTGCAGCCATGGAATTCCTTTGCCGGGGCCTGTGAACAACCCCACACGTTGAACTTGCCGTGGGGCATTGAATGACAAGCGCCACTCCTGAGCTTGCGAATCGACCCGAGCCAAGCAGCCGGCGAGTAGGCGCAAGCTGAAACAGGGATTCCGAGGGGACATGCCCCTCGGTTCACGCAACCTTCCGAATGTCCTTTCCTGTGATGCAGTCTATAGAAAAGCTCGATGGCGAACCAGCGCTATGTGGCGGGTGTGACCGCGCGCCAAATAGCCTATGGCGCCAAGAGCGTGTGAACAGGTTCTGGGGCTTATCCACCACCCAGCGTGCCTTTGGATCGCCCAAACTGAGGTCGCCATAACTAAATTCCTCGAACCTGGCTGGCCTCGACGTCTGGCTTGATCCGATCAAAGCCGACACACCCACCAACCCAAATCCGACACCAAAATCGGCGCTGGACCGACAGCGATAGCCTCCTCAGAAAACTTATCCTATGTAAGATTTGTGCTGCTTTTCTGAGCATCGTATTCGCTTTGGAGACTTACCACCTCGTTCAAGCGACTGACCATCGGCCACACGGAGACCTCCGATGCCCCACACCCCGAGTCACGCGATGAGTCCGGAGATGAAAAAATGCATTCAGGAGTGCCTGACCTGCCACGGCATCTGTCTTGAAACCGTCACACACTGTCTGGACATGGGCGGCAGCCATGCAGAAGCCATGCACATTCGGTTATTGCTTGACTGTGCCGAGGTTTGTCAGACCAGCGCAAACTTCATGCTGCGCGGTTCTGACCTTCATCCTCGCCTCTGCGCCGTCTGCGCCGATGTGTGCGAGCACTGTGCAAGAGACTGTGAGCGCTTCACCGACGACAGGGTGATGCAGAACTGTGCGGAGGCCTGCCGCCGCTGCGCTCAATCTTGCCGGCAGATGGCCGCGATGTTGACGTAAGTCGGATACCTCCGTTCTCGCGTCGAAGAACCTGATGTAGTTCGTCCAAGAAATGAGTTTCATGCGTAAGGTCGTCCTGATCATCGCCGGACTGCTCGGGTCGGCTGTTCTGCTCGTGCCCATCTACATTTTGTGGTTGACGTGGAGTGGGGCAGATGCTTCACCCCCTGAGGGCCTCCTTACCCTAAACACAAAGGACAGCACCCGGCTGGCTGAGAGCAACCCGACTGCGCTGAGCCGGGCCGTTTCGGAGGCGCTGTTTCCAGAGGGCAGCGAGAAGAGGCCCCGGGCTGTGATCGTCGCACCCGCCGACGGGTGGCAGGCGGGGGTAGCCGCCGCTCCGCTTGTGCGTTGGCTCGACGGCCCACTGGTGCTGGTGGAAGAAGGTGCCGGGGTGGAAATAGAGATTCCACGGTTAGAACCTGCTGGAGTCCAGACTCTGGAGGGCGGCAGCGTGGTTTGGGTCGGGCACAACCCACCGGATCAAACTCTCGGCGTACAAGTGCCAGCCGGAGATGCGGCGGACGTGGCCCTTGGTGTGGACCTGCTCGTGGAGCGCCTGGCAGGCGGCCCCCAGGCGAATATCCTGCTCGTGCCCGAGGATCCGCTTTACGCCATCCCGGCCGCTTACTGGGCCGCCCAGTCCGGTGACGTGATCCTCTTCGGCGGCGACCCGCTGCCGGCGGCGACTCGCCAGGCCCTGGAACGGCGCGGTGGGCAAGCCCATATCTATCTGGTGGGGCCAGTGCCCGAACCAGAGGACCTGAGCCAATATGGGAGCCTCCAGCGAATTGTGGCCTGGAATGGCCTGGCAGCAGCAGTCGCGTTGGCCGAATACCGCGATGAGGCGGCGGGCGTCGGTTGGGGCTCAGGCGGCAGCCACTACATCGCCACTCACAACTTCGTGCTTGCCAATCGTGACGATCCAATGATCGCGCTCGCCGGAATCGCGCTCGCCCGCTTTGGCAAGTTTGGTCCGCTGTTGTGGGTGGAGCGCGACCGCATCCCGCCGGTCACCGATCAGTATCTATGGAAGATGAAGCCGGAGTTCTTCAACACGCCTGCCGAAGGGCCGTTCAACCATCTGTGGATATTGGGCGGTCCGGACCAGATCGGCCTCCGTGTCCAAGGCCAGGCCGATCTCTCACAGGAGATCGGCGCCTACCGCTTTGAAGAAGGGGGGTTGTCCGGCATGGAAGTGTTGTGGATCGTCTGGATTCTTGCCGGCCTGGCCTGCGGGCTTTGGATTTTGCTGCACAGCCTGCGCCGTCTGCCGCAGATTGGCCCCGTGATGCGCGCGACCTGGACGCTGCTCGGGCTGGTGCTGGGGCCGCTGGCGGTCTGGCTCTATCGCCAGAGTTACCACCGTGTGCATTGGATGAAACATGGCCAGATGACGATGTGGCACCGTGAAGGGTTTGGCGCAGCGCTGGCCGCCTCCGCCATGAACCGGGGCTTCGATGGTCCGCTCATGCTGGTCATTTCCTGGATCGTCACTGCCTTGGGTCTCCCCCTACTCGTCTTGCGCGGGCCCGGCTTTTGGCTGGGCAACTCGATGATGGTCGGCATCTTTATCGCTTACTTCGGCGCGCTCGCGCTCCACTGGCTGGTGATGCACGCGCACATGTTCATGGAACACGATCAGCTTCCGTATGGGCAGGCCGTGCGGCGCGCCTTCCCGCCTGCCTTTCTGTCGATGACGGCCATGGCCATCGGCATGATGGGTTTCATGTGGTGGATTCAGATGGCCGAATTGATGATGGAAGGCATGCCGGAAGACGATGAGATCATGTGGTGGGGCACGACCCTCATCTCCGTTTTGGTGGGCTGGCTAGTGGCCTTGCCCATCGACGCTTGGCTGGTGCGGCGCGGCAAACAGCCGGGGACGATGTAGTGACTTTGAAAGGCGGACGAGAATGGGTCTGGGGCTAGAGAGATGAGCTGATGAGAAAATTGAGCGCGAAACAAGGCGTTACCTCAATCTCAGTTTTCGTCGCGCTGGTCTTGCTTTCACTGCCAGTGCTATTCGGCGCTGGCCGGGTGTGGCCGAGCACCCAGGCCCAGGTCGAGCCAGCCCCTTTACTGGAGAACGCCCTCGTCACCGGCTTTACCACGCGCTATACCGGGCGCAACGCGTATGAAACGGCGGTCACCCTGGCCCAAACCACATTTCCGGCATCCAGCCATGCCAACCAGCCTGGGGCCATCATCCTGGCGCGGCTGGACAGCAAAGAGCAGTTGATGTCCGCAGTCTCGCTCATTCACCATCCCGTCGATGCTCCAATTTTGTTTGTTGACCAGGATCGCCTGCCGCCCGAAACACGGGCCGCCCTCGGGCGGTTCCACCCGGAGGGCATCGCCTTCGACCGCAATGTGCAGGTGATTGTCGTGGGTGAGGTCTCCGACGGTGTCGTCCAGCAGGTCGAGGCCATGGGTCTCAAGGTGCGCCGCATTCAGGGCACACCCGGCGACCCGGCCAGCCTGGCCGAGGCCGTGGACGACTACCGCGCCGCGCTTCACGCAGATCACCCGGACATCGTAGTCGTGGCCTCGCTGGACGCGCCCGACTTCGCGCTGCCCGCCCTGTCGTTCGTCGCCCACATGCCCACCGGCTTCGCCTTTGTCCGTCGCGAAAGCATCCCGGAGGCAACCCGCCGGCTCCTGAGCCGTCGATTTGGGCCGACCTTCATGTACCTGATGGGGCCCGAGTCAGCGATCTCCGAGGCGGTGGCGCGTGAGCTGGCGCAGTACGGGCATGTGCAGCGTCTGGCTGCGCCTGATCCGTATGCCCTTTCGGCATACTTCGCCGGCTATCGTGACAGCGGGCAGGATTTTGGCTATTGGGTGGGGCGCCAGGCGCGCGACTTTGGCTGGGGCATCGCCGAGCCCGGCCACAACTTTACCTTTGTCAATCCCGAGGCGTGGGCTGAAGGGCTGGCCGCCAGCGTGCTCTCGCACCGGGGCAAGCATGGACCCATCCTGCTCGTCCAACAAGATACGGTGCCCGAGCCGGTGCGGCGTTACCTGAGCGAAACGGTTCGGCCGCGACCGGCAGCGCCCTACGACCAGCTTTTTAATCATGGCTCGATCGTGGGCGGATCAGACGTGATCAGCCTGCGCCTGCAGGGCGAACTGGATGGGCTCCTGGCGCCCCAAGCGAGCGAAGCAGAGGACTGAACCATGGAGCATGATCACAAGGGCCAACATGGCGACGGCGCTTCGGCTCGCCACATCGTCGCCCACTTTCCCACCGAATCGCAGGCGCGCGAAGCCGAGCGCCGCATTGCCCCGTCGGCCGCCTCCGTTGACGTGAGCGCGGTGGACGCCGAGCGCGTGCGCGAAGAATTTCATCAGGCCCATGAAGGGATTTCCACGGTTGAGATCGGCGTGCCAGCCTGGATCGGGCTGTTGATTGGCGCCTTGATCGGTGCCCTGTTGGGGGCGCTCGTCTATGCCAATCGCCTTACGATCGCAGGTCTCGCACCGGCGTTGAGCGCCGGGCCGGTCGCCACAGCCTGCCTCGGTGCCGGGGTATTGGGCACATTGGGTTGGCTACTGGGAGCCCTGTTGCATTTGCTGCAGGCGCCCCGGCCGGCGCACCTGCAAGAGCTGCGCACGTCGGTGGACGAAGACCCTCGTCCCGAAGTTCAGGAAAAGCTGGCGGAAGCCGGCGCCCTGGAGGTGCTGGTGGAAGGAAATGGGTCAGGAGAGGCCGGAGAGGCTCAGACCTCCGGGCAGCCGAGCCGGAGCGCTCACCATTAGTTGGGCCGCCCGAAGGGAGCCGTCGACGATGGAACATTCGATGGACGATCACACCCGCGGCGCGCCGAGCAAAGCCGCGATCGTCGGTCACCCCATCCACCCGATGCTGGTGCCGTTTCCCATTGCTTTCCTGACGGGCGCACTGCTGACCGACTTGGCTTATTGGTGGACGGGCGAGCCGTTCTGGGCCCGGACCTCGCTCTGGCTGGTGGGGGGTGGGCTGGTCGGCGGTGGGTTGGCGGCCATCTTTGGGCTGACCGATTTCCTGACCATTCGCCGGGTGCGAGAGCACACTGACGGCTGGGTTCACTTTCTCGGGAATGTCGCCGTACTGGCGCTGGCCCTCACGAGTCTGGTGCTCCGACTGCGCGGCGCGACGGTCGCCGTCCTGCCATGGGGGCTGGGCTTGTCGTGGACGACGGTGGGGTTGCTTCTGGTGACCGGCTGGTATGGCGGCGAGTTGGCCTATCGCCACCTGATCGGCGTCACCGGACATGGCCCGCAACAGGACGCCTCTCAGCCCGAAGGCGTGCAGCAACACCACTCCTCGAGCGATTAAGTCAAGATGTAAAACGGGCAGAAAAGCTGTCCCAGATAAATACCACCCAAGAGGAATCCAGAAATGAAATCGGCAAAGCCGCTTCGATTTCTTATGCCCCGACTGCTTTCTCTGCTGGTCCCAACCGGCCTGATGCTGGTGGCTTGCAGCAGCCCTGCCGAGTCGACGGCGACGTCCCAGCCTACCGAGGCGAACGCAGCGGAGCCGACAACGCGACCTCAGCCCACCTCAGTAACGGCGGAATTTGATCAGATGTTCATCGACATGATGGTGCCCCATCACCAGTCGGCGATTGAGATGGCCATGATCGCCCAAGAACGGGCTGAGCACTCTGAGCTTAAGGAGATGGCCTCTCAAGTTATCGAAGATCAGCAGCAGGAAGTGGAGCAGCTCTAGTCGTGGCGCCGGCAATGGTTCGGCAGCGGGGATACCCCACCCATGAGCCAAATGCCGATGTTGCCTGACATGATGATGGACATGGACGGGCAGATGATGATGGATATGGCCTCAAGCATCGAGCAGTTGCAGGTCGCGCCCGAACCGTTCGACCAGCATTTTATTGATATGATGATCGGACATCACCAGATGGCCATTGAGGCTGCGCGGCTCGCCCAACAGCAGGCCACGCGCCCTGAAATCAGGGATACCGCCCAACAGATTATCGAAAAACAACAAGCCGAGATCGATCAGTTGAAGCAGTGGCGCCAGCAATGGTACGGCAGCGCCGAGCCGGAGCCGACGCCCATACCGTAATGGAAACAAACAGCCGGGCAGCTCTCCACCCAGCTGCCCGGCTTGTTGGAGTCACAGAAGTTCATAGAGCGCCGTGATCAGTTCCCCGGTTTGCTGGCGGCGCTCCCCGTCAGGGCTTTGCAGCCCAACCTGGAGGCAATCGGCCAGGTACTGTCGCACCATGCGGTGCTGGACCTCCCGCAATGCACGTTGAACGGCCTGAAGCTGCCGCAGGATGCCTACCCATTCCTCGTCACGCTCGACCATTGTCGCGATGCCGCGCAGGTGACCTTCGGTGCAGCGCAGGCGACGGAGAAGATCGGCCTTGGGGGCTACCTCAACGTCCGGCATCGGTCGGGACCGGGTGGAGCGTCGCGCTCTGGGCGACCAGCGCCGCCTCGAAAAGAGCCGCCATCAACGATTCGACCAGTTGGGGATCCGGCGGCGCGGCCGGGTCACGGACGATCTGCGCCTCCGTCTGATGGTCATCACTGTGGATGGTGAGCGTCACCGGCCCGACATGCTCACCGTAGACCAGCAGTACGGCGAACTGGCAGCCGCACTCGGCCGTGCCATGATGAAGACACACGCAGTCGGACTGCGTCGACAGCGCTGCGCGCAGATCGAAGCTGCGGACCGCACTCAAGCCTTGTCGTTCGAGGGCGGACCTGATCGCCTTGGTCGCCTGGTCGCTGTTGGCGCTGAACACGACACCGTGCCTCATGGCTGTCACCTCTCTTCCAGTCTAGCGAATGACTGCTGGAGGCCCTAGCGCCGTGTGGCGCGTTCGGCCGCGCGCCGAATGGCCTGTTGGGTTACCTTGAGCTGCGAATCAGCACAAATCCGGCCGCCGCGCTCAACGTAATCACCACCGCCACAGCGATGATCTGACTGACCGGCTTCGAGCGGTCGAGGGCGTGCAGTTCGCCGGAGGCCTCATCCATGACCATCGCCGGGCCTGCGCTGGCGTTATTGGCGGCCGCGGTCACGGTCAGGTCGGTGGTCGCAGCTTCACCTGCCTCGGTCGCGGCCCGCACGGTGTAGGACCCAGGCGCAAGGTCGGTGGGTAGCGTGAACGTTGCCGCGAAGGCCCCCTCTTCACCCTCGCCCGTCACGGTCGCTTCTCCGAGCAAGATCGAGCCGCCGATGCCCTCCAGTGTGATGGCGAAGACCTCGCCCGGCTCGACTTCGCTGCCGGTGACCGTGATCGGGCTCCCGGCCGCGGCCACCGTCGGGTCGACGATGATGACGGGCTCGCCGTGCGCCCAGGCAATGCGGACCAGGGCGAGGGCCAGCACGGCGGCGATCGCTGCGCTGATCAAGACGCGCGTCTTCATGGCAGGCCTCCTACTCCAGATGCGCCGCGACGGGCTGTAGGGCTGCGGCCACGCCGCTGACGATGATGCCCAGCAGGATCAGCCCGGCGACGATGAGCAACCACCTGCGCCGGGCCGGGCTGAGGTACGGGCTGCGATCCACGATCGGCACCAGCGCCAGCAGCAGCCCCACGAGGCCGGGCACCGCGACGAGCGCCCGGGTGCCCCAGGCCGCCTCCGCCGGGAACAGCCAGAGGAACATCCACCACGGCTTGGTCACCTCGGCGCCGGCCACGCCGGGCATCCCCAGCGGCGCCGGGAAGGCCAAGCTCAGGAATAGGGCCACAGACAGCACCATCAGCCCATAGCCCGCCATCCGCACCAGGTGAACGGAGAAGCGCGAGTCGCCCTCGCCCGGGGTAGGCCGGCTGACCGCACCTGGCGTGACTTTGGGCGAGATGCCGTGCTGCTTGATCAGAAAGATATGGGCCGCGATGAGGACGAAGACCAGCAGCGGCAACAAGGTGACATGCGCGTTGAATAGCCGCATCAGGATGGGCACGCTGCGGCTGAACTCGGCCGAGAACCACGTCCCCAAGGCGCCGAGCAGGTTGGCAGCCTCCTTGTTGTGCTGCAGCGCCTCCAGGCCCTCCTGGTCGAACTTGAGCACCGAACCGGTGAAGACGAAGGCCAGCGTGATCGCCAGCAGGCCCAGACCCACGAACCAGTTAATCTCGCGCGGGCGCTTGTACGAGCCCGTGAACAAGACGCGCAGCAGATGGAGGCTGACGGTCACCGTGACGATCTGGGCCGTCCAGAAATGCACCGAACGCACCAGGTCGCCGAGCGGTACGCCGGTGATGATGTAGATCAGGCTGTTATGCGCGTCCTCGACGTGGGGGTGATAGAACTGGGCCAGGTAGATACCCGTGACAAAGAGGATCAGGAACCCGGTCAGGGTAATGCCACCCAGCACATACGGCAGAGAATTGGCGTGCTCTGGGACGGCGTAGGTAAGGCCTTTGAGCCCCAGCCGTTCCTCCAGCCATTCGCCGAGGCGGGAACGAGGGGCGGGTTGCGCCGAACTGGGCATGGGACACCTCCTTGGCTGTCCATTTCACTTTAGCGTTAGGAGGGTCATCGACCCTAGCGCCAAGTGGCGGTCTCGGCCGCCCGCCGTTTGGCGCATCGGCCCTGGCCGGCTCGCGCCGGCGGCCGCGTCGAAATGTCAGGAAGGAGGGGAGGCAACCGGAATCCGCAGCTCGAAGGTGGTCCCGTGGCCGGGGAGGGAGGCCATGTCCAGGGAGGCGCCGATCAGCTCGGCCCGCTCGCGCATCCCGATCAGGCCGTAGTGGCCGGCCCGGGCCAGGTCGGTGAGGTTGGCCGGCAGGTCGAAGCCGCGCCCATCGTCCTGGATCCGCAGGAGGAATGCGCCCGACTCGCCGGTCACCTGGACGCGCACCGTTTGAGCCTGGGCGTGGCGGGCGATATTGCTGAACGCCTCCTGTGCGATCCGGTACACGGCGATTTCGCGTTCCGGCGTCAGGCGGCCGAGGTCGTCGTCAGCCGAGAACGCGACCTGCGCGCCGCTGCTGGACTGGAGATCGCGGCTCAGCATCTCGATGGCCGCGATTAGGCCGAAATCCTCCAGGTAGATGGGGCGCAGGGCGCGGATCACACGCCGGATCTCGGTGATGAGGTGCGCGTTCATGTGGCGTGCCCCGGCCAGGAGCTTCTCGGCCTTGGACGCGCCCTGCTTCAAAGCCATCTGAGCCAGCTGCACTTGCTGATCCAGGGCAATCAACGACTGCACGGTGCTGTCGTGCAGTTCACGGGCGAGCCGGCGACGCTCATCCTCCTGGCCGTTGGTGACCACGATCAGATACTCGCGCAGGTTCTGTTGTGAGGCCTTGAGCTTGTGAGCCATAGCGATCAGCTCGGCCTGCAACCGCCGGATCTCGGCGATGCCGCCGACCAGCTTCTCGATCGCGTCAAAGCGGCCTTCCGCCAGGGCAATCGCCTGCCGCGCCAATGCCTGCAAGGGCTGAACGACCTGCCAAAGGCCAAAGCCCACGGTGCCGAGGCCAAACAGCACGATCGGCACAAGGAGCAGGGGCGCAGCCTGAGTCCAACGCAGCAGCGGACTATCCACGGTCTCCCAGGGTTCTTCAATGACAAGCGCCCAGCCGAGGGGCGCGACCGGACTGTAAGCGACGACGTGCTCGCTGCCCTCAACGTCACGGTAGGTCGTACCGGATTCGCCGCGCAGCGCCTCCGTCACGCCGGGATGACGCGCGGCCTCCGGCGTCGCGGGTGGGGCGCCCCATTGGAACAGCATTTGCCCGCTGCCGTCGATGAGCCACAGGCTGCTCTCGTCACCTGGAGCCAGCGTACTGGCCAGAGTCCGGCGGACAAGGCTGTCCGGGAAAAAAGCCCCGAGGGCGACCCATCCAGCCGGGCTGCGCGCGGCCGCCAGGACCAACGGCCGGCCGCTGGACGGCTCGTGGATCGCGGGCGATAGCCGGGGTTGGGTGGAACCCGCCGTTGCGGTGAGGAGTTCTCCGACTGTGGAGGAGTACCATATCTCGGATGGGCTGGAAGCTGCCAGCAACTCTCCATTGGGCTGAAGAACCGCAATACCACCCTCAAAATCTGCCAGCAGGAAGTCATAGTCCTGAATCGCACGCTCGGGTGATGCCAAGGTGGCATAGAGCGCCAGACCCCGTATGGCCGATACACGGTGGTTAATTTGTTCGGCGATGGCGTCGGCTGTGGATTGGATGGTGCGCTGGTCGCGCTGTCCCACCAGGGCGCGCATGCCTTGCGCGTGCAACGTCAGGCTCACGAACGGAATGGTCAGCAACAGGGCGGTGAGCGGCAGAATAATGAAGAAGAAAAGCTGGGTCGTCAGGCCGCGGCCGCGGGCGAGCCAGCGGCCGGCGGAGGCGTTCCAGCGTCGGGGGAGTGAGCCGGGCATTGGAGCTACTCTATCTGCGTTGCGACGCCCGGCTCAATCAGGCGGAGGGCGACGGCCCGCATCACGGCCTCCGTCCGGCTGGCGGCGCCTAGCTTGTCGTAGATCCTGGCCAGATGCCCCTGGACGGTCCGATCGCTGATGGCCAACTGCGTGCCGATCGCCTTGTTGGTGAAGCCCTTCGCGGTCAAGCGCAGGACTTCGAGCTCTCTTTCGGTCAACGCCTCTATGGAAACGCGCTCAGGGCCCGAGTGCGCAAGCTGCGTCATCAATTTGCGTGCGACAGCAGGATCCAACACGGATTGGCCTTCATAGACCGCCCGCACCGCTTCGCCGATCTCGTGGGCCTCGGCAGTCTTGAGTACGTAGCCATTGGCCCCAGCCTGCAGGACAGCTCGCACATAAGGCTCATCGTCGAAGGCCGTCAGGATTAGGACGCCCACGGGCAGTCTCTCGGCCCGGATCGCCCGGGTGACCTCAATTCCCGATTGCCCCGGCATCTGGATGTCCAGCACAGCCACCTCCGGCCTGTGCTCGCGGATTAACTGGATCGCCTCCTGGCCGTCGGAGGCCTCTGCGACGACATGGATGAGGGGGTTCATTTCCAGAAAGTTGCGGATCCCACTGCGGACCACCGCGTGGTCGTCGGCGAGAATGACGCGGATAGGATTTTCGGCTTGGGTCATGGGGTGATCTCCGTCCGGCGCAGAAAAGAAGTGGACTGGCATTCCGTTGAAGACATGGTTGTCTGTTCCCTTTCGCGGCCGCCCCGTGGCGGATGAAAGAGATGCAAACGCCCGTGTCGAGCGTATGAGTCCTAGAGAGAGAAGATTACACTATGTAAGAATTGACGGCAAGGCGCTGACAGGAAGGAGACCAGCCGATGACGACAACTCAATCCACCCAGGTGCGAAAGCCCGGCAGGCTGATCTGGATGTACGGGGGCTTATTGGCGTTGGTGGTGGCAGGCATACTATATGTTCTGTTCGCTTATTCTTCTAACAGCCCATCTTCTGATCGAACGCCGCTCGGCGGGG
This sequence comes from Anaerolineales bacterium, assembly GCA_034434015.1. Classification (GTDB taxonomy): domain Bacteria; phylum Chloroflexota; class Anaerolineae; order Anaerolineales; family UBA6663; genus SpSt-583. Next base: position 18,628 of record DAOUAB010000212.1, on the reverse strand, counting down.
CGGCGCTATCCCTCATTCAACGGACCTTGCAAACCTCGACATCCGGCCCGGCTTTTGGCCTGGTGGCACTGGCGGCCGCGTTCTTGTTGGGCGCACTGCACGCCCTGACGCCGGGACACAATAAGACCCTGGTAGGAGCGTATCTGGTGAGTGCCGGCGGCCGTTTGCGCCATGCCTTCCTGGTCGGGGCAGCCACCGCGCTTTCTCACACGGCCAGCGCACTGGTCGTCGGTGTGCTCACGCTGTCCACTGCCGGCCAGATCGCCACTTCGCAATACCTGCGCTGGGTTGGGCTGCCCACAGGATTGCTGACGGTGGGGCTGGGTCTATGGCTGCTCCGGCGCCATTTCGCTGCTGTCGCTAGCCATACCGATGCTCACGATCACGGCCATGATCATGACCATGACCATCAGCATGGATATGGGCATCTCCATCACGGTCGAGTTGGAGTGACTCTGGGAGGGCTGCTCGTCTTAGGGCTGATGCACGGCTTGATCCCCACGTTCGACGCCCTGGCGGTGATCCTGGTCGCCCTCAACGTGCAAAAGCTGGCGCTAGGCATTGGCATCATGGCCGCCTACAGTCTCGGGATCGGCAGCGTGCTGACGGCCGTCGGGGTGCTTTTTGTCCGCGCGCAAGGTGTGTTGGGGGATCACCCACGCTTTGAGCGCCTGTCGCGTTGGTCCCCCGTCGTCGCCGGACTCGTCGTCGTCGTGCTCGGTCTGTGGCTGGCCATGCGCACCCTGCTGAGTCTCAGTCCGCTCTGAGTCTGCGATTGGAGCGGAGTCGCCGCCTGCCAGGGAGCCTCAACCGCCGGGAAGATCATACCGGACGGGCGCATTGCCTTCAGGTAGGCCAAATGGCGGGGCGCAGAGTGCGCCAATCAGCGCCTCCGTTGTCGCCCGCATCGCCCTAAACTGAGACTGTGGCGGTTGGCGTCTAGCCACGGTTGTGGAGGCAACGACTTATGATGCTCGGTGGCGGAATGCTGGGACTGGGTCTGCTGATGATGCTTCTGGTGCTCGGCCTGCCCATTTTGCTGATTGCGGCCGTCGTCGTCGGGGTGTGGGCTCTGCTGGGACGCCGGCCATCGGCTCCTAATCCGGTGGCCTCAACCTTGGCGGGAGCGCCATCCGCCCCCGCTCGTTTCTGCCCACACTGCGGGCAGGGCCTGCAGGTCGATTGGACGCACTGCCCCAGGTGCGGCGCGCCGATTGCGGCGCAATAGCCCGGCGCAGGCAAGAGATCACGTCGCCGGCATGACAATCTGTACTATTCGGAGAAGAGAACTCACCATATCCTCAGACTCAGCCGCTGCCTGACCCCTCGACAAGGAGTGCTTCGCTCCGGGAGGCTGCCCATGCTCCCCGCCAAACTCTCCACCCGGCTGCGCCTCATCCAGTGGGCGCTGCCGGTGACCATCACCCTGATGGCCGCCCTCTACCAGCTTGGCCCGGCTCGCTACGTCCACGACAACTTCGGCGATTGGTCCCACTACGCGCTGGAAGTCCTCTTCTATGGCTCCACCGGCCCCGTCGTCGTGTGGGTCACTCTGCGTATCGTCCGCCAATGGGTCACACAGAAGGAACAGGCGGAGGCCGAGGTGTACCGCCTCAACACCGAACTTCAGCAGCGTGTGGACGAGCGCACGCGCGAGCTGCGCGAAAAGAACACGGCCCTCGCCGCCGCCAACGCCCAATTGCACGAACTCGACCGGCTCAAATCGGATTTCGTCTCGCTCGTCTCGCATGAGCTCCGTGCGCCCCTCACCAACATGCGCGGCGCAATCGAATTGATGGAGGGCGGCTGTCCGGCCCTCAACCCGACCTGCACGCGCATGTTCAAAGTCGTCTCCGAGCAAATCAGACGGCTGGGGCGGATGGTGGACGAAGTGCTCGACGTCTCGCGCATCGAGGCAGGCGGACTCACCCTGGCCCGCGAAGCGGTGGACGTGGTCTGGGTGACCGACCAGGTGGTGGACGAATTCGCGGCCCGCAACGTCCGGCGCCGGTTCCGCCGCTCGCGCCAGGCGGGCCATCCACACCTGTGGGCCGACCCGGATCGGTTACACGAGGTGATCGCCAACCTTGTAGACAACGCGGTGAAATACTCGCCCGAAGAGGGCGAGGTGAGAGTGAGCGTCGAGGTGCACAGCCACGAGGGCATCGTCTCGGTGAGCGATGCTGGCCCGGGCATCCCCCCTGAGGAACAGGCCCGCATCTTCGAGAAATTCCATCGGCTGGACTCCGGCGACTCCAAGGAGACCTACGGTTACGGCCTCGGCCTGTATCTCTGCCGCCGCCTGGTCGAGGCGATGGGCGGACGGATCTGGGTCGAGAGCGGGGCCGGACAGGGCGCGACGTTCCGCTTCGCGCTGCCGCTGGCGCAGTGATAGCAGCCATGCCTGATCGTATCCTGGTCATCGACGACGACGAAACGCTGCTCGGATTGCTGGCCGAGCATCTCAGCAACGCCGGCTACCGCCCGGTCACCGCGCCGAGCGGCGTGGCCGGATTGCAGGCCTTCTACGAACATCACCCCGATCTCGTCATCCTCGACGTGATGATGCCGAAGATGGATGGCTGGACGGTGTGTGAGCGCCTGCGCGAAATCTCAGAGACGCCCATCCTCCTGCTCACCGCCAAGGGCGAAGAACGGGACCGGCTGCGCGGCTTTCGCCTGGGTGTGGACGATTACGTCGTCAAGCCGTTCAGTTTTGCCGAATTGGTGGCGCGGGTGGGCGCGATCCTGGCCCGCAGCCGACGGGCCGAACCGCGGACCTCCTCGACGCCCATCGTGCGCGGAGAAGTGACCATCGACCTGGCGGAGCGGCGCGTGACTCACGCCGGGCGGCCCATCCACCTCACCCCGACCGAGTTCCGCCTGCTGGCCGCCCTGGCCGAACGGCCCGGCCGCACCCTTTCCCCGGACACGCTTCTGAGCCGGGTGTGGGGGGACGCCTACGCCGACGATATCGAAAACGTCAAACGCTACATCCACTACCTGCGGCAAAAGCTCGAACCCGACCCCGACCATCCGCAACTGATCCTGACCGAACGCGGCTTCGGCTACTTCCTGGCCGAGTGAGCCTGCCGCCCCGAGCGGGCAGGGCTGTCTCGCACCAGCCTCCCCCCGGTTTCGCACCAGATTCGAACCTTCACGGACTAGGCTAAGTCTGGAGGCCGCCGATGGCGGATCTGACCAGACTTTCAAACCTTGACGTCATCCGCCGTGAACTGGCGGAAAAGTCCCGCCAGCTCTCCGAACTCGAAGTGATCCTGGCGGATTACCACGCGGAGCGAATCCGGCTGATCCGCGATCTGCGCCGCCTGCAGGCACAACTGCGCAATGCGGAGGAGCAGTTACCGCCCCGCCCGCCGTCGCTGGGTGTACGGTAACTCACTGGAGGAAACCATGATGCGCCGACTCGTCCCCGCCTTCATCATCGCCGGCCTGCTCCTGACCGCCTGTGGCACCGCCTCCCCCACCCAACCGGGCGCTCAGGCGCCGGGCGGTGCGGCCTCCGCCCAGGGCCAGGCGCTCTTCGCGCTCAACTGTGGTGAATGCCATGGCGACGACGGCAGTGGCAGCGATGAGGCCCCAGCCGTCGCCGGCCACACCCTTGAGCAGGTGATCCAGCAGGTTCGTGAGCCGGAGGGTGACATGGAGGCCATCCCCGCCGACAAACTCTCCGAGGTCGATCTGCAGGTCATCGCGGCCTACGTCGCCTCGCTGCCGGGTGAAGACGCGCACCCGGCCATTCAGCCGAGCGAAGAAGAGCGTGCTCATCTAGAGGCCGCTTTGGAAGCCATCCACGATTTCGAGGCCATGGACCGGTCCGCGGCCATCACGCACCTCGAACAGGCAGTGGCACTGGCCAGCGGCGACTCTGCCCAGTTGTATTAGGAGCTGCTGGACTCGGTCAAAGCGGAAAAGGCCGGCAACGCGCGGCATGAGCTGAAGGAGCTGCTCGGTCTGGAAGAGGAGCACTAGACGGGGGCGCCTCGAGAGGCTGACATCCCATCCCTCCAAACGAAGCAGGTTGTTGAGATGGCCGATCACAAGAAACTCACGCGGCGCAGTTTCCTCAAGGCGACGGCAACAGGCGCAGCAGCCATCGCTGCGACTTCCACCGTGGGAACGGTCGCCGCTGCCGCGGCGCGCCAGGCCCGGGCAGACGGCCCCCATCCCGGCGATCCCGGCGCGGGCAATCGGCGCTGGGTGATGGTGATCGACCTGGCCCGCTGCGATGGCTGCGGCGACTGCACCGAAGCCTGCACGGCGATGCACCTGGTCCCCTTCGGACAGGAATGGATCAGCGTCTACAAGCTGCGGCACGAAGGCACGGCGGCGTCCTACTACTTCCCGCGCCCGTGCATGCAGTGCGACAACCCACCCTGCGTGAACGTCTGCCCCGTGGGCGCCTCCTACAAACGCGCGGATGGGATTGTGTTCATCGATCAGGATCTGTGCATCGGCTGCCGCTTCTGCATGGCGGCCTGCCCCTACTCCGCTCGCTACTTCAACTGGGCCGAGCCGCTGCACACCGAGCAGGAACTCAGCCAGCCTTACTCCGTCGAGACCAACCTCCCGCACCGGCGCGGCGTGGCGGAGAAGTGCCTGTTCTGCCCGGCGCTCACCCGGCAAGGGCAGCTCCCGGCGTGTGTGGCGGCGTGCGAGATGGGGGCCTTATTCTTCGGCGACGAGCACGAGGATGCGGTGACCAACAGCCTCGGCGAGACGTATCGGCTCAGCGAATTGCTGGCCGAGGGCGGCGCACATCGCCATCTTGAAGAACTCGGCACCGAACCGCGCGTCTGGTATCTGCCGCCTCGGAAGCTGAGTGCGACCACTGACGAGTGATGCGCGGCCAGGGGTGGTGTCTCTGGTCCACGACGGGAGCTGCGCATGAGCGTCCAGAATCTCGCTTATCCCCAAACCTCCTTCCCCGCTGCCGCGGCCCTCAGCGACCACGAAAAGGCGCTGCTCGCCCCCGTGGTCCGCTGGGGCTGGGGCATGTATCTCACCACGGCCACACTCGGCGCCATCGTCGCCTTCGGCGCTTATGCGTACTTCATTCAACTACGCGACGGCCTGGTCGTCACCGGCATGCGCGACACGGTCTCCTGGGGGCTGTACATCACCAACTTCGTATTCTTCATCGGCATCAGCCATGTGGGCGCATTGCTGTCTTCCATCCTTCGGCTGACCGGCGCGAAGTGGCGGCATCCTGTCACGCGCATGGCCGAGGCCATCACATTCGCCGCGCTGCTCATGGGTGCGATCATGCCATTCGTGGACCTCGGCCATCCCGAGCGCTCGCTCAACCTGATCACCCATGGCCGCCTGCAGTCTCCCATCCTGTGGGACATCGTCTCCATCACCACCTATCTCACCGGCTCGACCCTCTTCCTGCTCCTCCCGCTCATCCCGGATGCGGCGCTGCTGCGTGACAAACTGACGGACGTCCCGCGCTGGCGGCGCTGGTCCTATCGGCTCCTCGCCTTCGGATGGCGGGGCACCCCCGAGCAGCACGCGCGGCTCGAGCGCACCATGAACACGATGGCAGTGCTCATCCTGCCCATCGCCGTGATGGTGCATACCGTGGTTTCGTGGATCTTCGCCATGACCCTGCGACCCGGCTGGAACTCGACCATTTTCGGGCCGTACTTCGTGGCAGGCGCGCTGGCCTCTGGGGCAGCCTCCGTGGTGCTGGCGATGGCCGTCTTCCGTAAGGTCTATCACCTCGAAGCCTTCCTGACTCTGCGCCACTTCAGAAACATGGCCGCGCTCGTGCTCGTGCTCGACCTGGTTTACCTGTACTTCAACCTGGCCGAATACGCAACGACGGCCTACAAAATGCAGTTGGCGGAGAAGGCGCTGCTGCTGGAGCTGTTCACCGGGCCGCTAGCCCCGCTGTTCTGGTTCACGCAGGTGTTCGGGCTGATCGTCCCGGCGTTCCTGCTCGTGTTGCCGGCGATCAAACCCGTCGCTGCGCTCCGCCGCCTCCCGATGCTGCGACCTATCCCGCTCACGGCCACGGCCGTCACGGTGTCGATCGCCATTTTTGTCATTTCCCAGGCAGAGACCGTCGCGGGGCTTGACCTCGCCGGGGCCAATTCGCTCGTGCGAATGGGCGCATTCGTGATTGTTGGGCTGCTCGTGCTCTCGATGCTGCCGGTCCTGCAGGCCCGCCCGGTCACCAGCGCTGTGATCGCCTCGGCCCTGATCGTGGTTCAGGCCTGGCTCAAGCGCTACATCATCGTTGTGCCAGTGTTTGAACACCCTTACCTGCCCGTTCACGATCCAGCGCTGAGCGTCGCCCTCTATCAACCCACTTGGGTGGAGTGGGCCATCACCGCCGGGTCGCTGGCCGGGTTCGTGCTGGTGTACTTCTTGTTCTCGCGCCTCTTCCCCATCGTCTCGGTGTGGGAAACGGCAAAGAGTGCCGAGCCGTAGATGGCAGGATCTCTTTTTCCATCACTCGTCGCCTGGAGAACGGACATGCTGCGCCCATTTACCCTTGCCCTGCTCGTCACCGTGTTAGCGGCTGCGCTCCGCCCGCCGGCGGCGCACGCGCATGCGCAGCGGGTCTCCATCTCGGTGGGCCGGAACGGGTTCGAGAGCGTCGTGGATTACACGTTGGACGTGGAGGCCGGTCACGAGGTCAGCCTCACCTTCACCTACGCCGATGGCGACCTTGAAGATGACAACCCGCACGACATCCGCCTCAAAGGCCTCGGCCTCGAGCTGCCCACCGTACGCGTGAGCCGCGATCAGCCGACCGCCACGCTCACGTTCACCCCCGAGAAGACAGGCCGATTGCGCCTCCTGTGCGTGGTACCGTGCCTGGGCATGGAGAACCTCGTCGGCGGCGTGATCAAAGCGGCAAAGCCCAGGGCCACTGGCGCACCCACCTCGCTCACACTGGAACTCAGGCCCCGCGACGACGGCAGCCTCCTGGCCCGCGCCACCCTGCTGGACGCAGGAGGAGGTCCGCTGACAAACGCGCCCATTGTCTTCACCCAACGCACGGCGCTCGGCGGCGATCTCGTGCTGGGGAGGCCGACGACGATGGAGGACGGCGGTGCGGTCGTCAAGATCCCGGCGACGGGCAGCGAGGCGATCAGGGTCACGGCGGCATTCGAGGGCGGCGATGGATTGGCCTACGCTGAGGCGTATGGGGAGATCACCGCCCCTGGCCAGCCCATGGCGCATCAGCCTGGCCCGTTGGCCGCACCCACCGCACCGCCCGCCCTGGCCTTGACATTGCTCATCGTCCTTGGGGGGGTGTGGACAACTTACGGGTTTGTGGTGGTTCAGCTGGTCCGCATCCGGCGGCGATGACGGGCGCCATCAAGTGATATGGACAGGCCAAATGGCCTGTGGCCGTTCACGACCTGTGCATCCGCTCTTCACAACTTCTTCAATCCCCCGGGCTATCCTGCGGCCAAATCTTGAAACCAGTTAGGGCTTTGGCCCGGAGGATGACACCATGAACAAGACCTTGAAGATCACGCTCGCCGTTACCGCCATTGTCGCTGCGCTCGGCCTGGCCGGGCTCGGGGTTGGCCTGGCCTTCGCCCAGACCCAGACCCCATCTGGCTGGGGACCCGGTGGGATGATGGGTGGCGGGTATGGCATGATGGGCGGCTTCGCCCAGAATGGCGACACCGCCTGGATGCAGAATATGCATCAGTGGATGACGACGACCGGCGCGCGAAGCGTGCACAACCTGGTCTGGGGTGGCCTGGCCGAGGCGCTCGGCCTGACGCAGGACGAGCTGAACGCCGAGCTGGCGGCCGGCAAGACCCTGGCCCAGATCGCCGAGGCCCAGGGCGTGAGCCAGGAGCAACTGGCCGCCGCGCTGGAGGCCTCCGTCAAGACAGGGCTGGATCAGGCCGTCGCGGACGGCGCCCTCACCCAGGAACAGGCCAACTGGATGCTCAGCCACATGGCCGGCCGGTATGAGTGGATGCTCTCCCACATGGGTACGGGCATGGGCTTCGGCCCCGGCGGTTGCCACGGCAACTTCGCCCCGCAGAACAACTCCTAACAACTGAATAGGCTCTCCCCGGGGCGGTGGCGCGAGCGGCGCACCGCCCTCTTTGCGTTTTAAGACCTCGCAGGCCTGGCACTGGTGATGTGCCAGCCGTCGCCGATTTCCCCTCCGCTTGTGCCACCCGGGATTACTGATAAACTTACAGCGCGTAAGACAAACACCTGCTCAGGAGAATTGGGATGAAACTCAAGAGGCTGTTGTCAGCCGCCCTTGGCCTCGGCGCCGCCGCGCTCGTATTCGCCGCCTGTTCGACGACCAACCCGCAGGCACAGCAAGCCGGACAGATGATGGTCACCAATGGCCAGACCATGCAGGCCAACGGTCAGGTGATGATGAATGCTGGCACGTCCATGCAGACCAACGGACAGATGATGATGGACATGGGCACCATGATGCAGACGAACGGTCAGGCCATGATGGACACCGGCGACAAGATGGCGATCGCCGGTCAGGCCATGATGGAAAAAGGCCAGGCGCTCAATGACTCAGCCATGGTTGCGCTCGGCCAGCAAATGATGACCGACGCCGAAACCATGAAGGCCAACGGCCAACAGGTGATGGACACCGGCGGGACGATGATGGCCAATGGCCAAGGGATGATGACGATGGGTCAGGGGATGATGACCGACGGCCAGAGCATGCTGGGTGCCGGGGGCAACATGATGTCCGGCGGTCAGGGCATGATGGGGGGCGGCGCCACGACGCCGCAGCCGTAGCGCTCGCTACAAGAGGATGAGGTCAAGCCATGACCACCGAACTTGGAATCCCCGCCAAACTAAATCTGCCCTATGAGCAAGCCATCGAGAAGGCCATCGCCGCGCTCCAGGCCGAGGGCTTCGGCGTGCTGACCGAGATTGATGTGCAGTCCACGCTCAAACAGAAGCTCAACGCCGACTTCCGCCGCTACAAGATCCTCGGGGCGTGTAACCCGCCACTGGCCCACCGCGCCCTCTCGGCCAACCTGGACGTGGGCCTGTGGTTGCCCTGTAACGTAACCGTGTATGAAGAGGGCAGCGGGTCGGTCGTCACGGCAGTAGACCCTGTGGCGATGCTGGGCGTACTGAAGGAGGATCCGGTGGTGCGCGACGTGGCCGAGGAAGCCAAAGCGCGCCTCACGCGGGCCATCGCGAGCCTCGCCTCAATGTAAGGAGACAACTGCCATGAGCAAAAGCATGGTTGGCGCCGGGCCACTCGCTGTTGTCGCACTGCTGCTCACGGCTTGCGCGTCGCGCCCCACATCAACCGGGATGGGCGGAGCGGCCTGGGGCACAGGTTCCTTCGACTCGAACGGCGAACGCCTCTACTTCACCGCCACAAGCGAGCGTGGCACCGCCATCACCTACACCGACGGCCCGGCCTCGGGCATGATGATGATGGGCGGCAACCTGGCCTGCGCATCGTGCCACGGCCCTGATGGACGCGGCGGGACACACACCATGCACATGCAGGTCATGGAAGCGCCCGACATTCGCTGGTTAGCGCTGACCGGTGAAACGGGGGGCGAACACGACGGCGAAAGCGAGTCTGAAGCCGGACATGCCGGGATGGAAGCCGGTTATGACTTTGACACCTTCCGCCTCGCCGTGGTGGAAGGCAGGCATCCCGACGGGGCAGCGTTGAGTTCGGACATGCCGCGCTGGAACATCGGTGACGACGACCTGATGGACCTGATGAACTATCTCAAGGGCCTGCCGTAACTTGCCCGCGACGATGATCGACGAGACCAAATGCGGCGGCCCGGGGAAAGGAAACTCCGCCCCATGAGTGAGCCACCTGAAACCAACCCGCCGGAAGGCGAGAACCTCATCCTGCTGGAATCGCTGGCCGCCGGGCCGCTCAAGGTGGGCGCCAGCCCGCCACGCCTCGGCTTGGCCGGCGCCTTCGAGCGCTACGGGAAACACCTGCTCAAACACCCCTTCTTCCCCTGGGTAGGCCGTTGGCTCATGATCGGCCTGCTCACAGCCCTCACCTATTCGGCCTTCTTCGGCCCGCGCGACCCGCGCCTGACCTTCGCCACCGTGATGAGTTGGGTGGTGTGGTGGCCTTTGTTGGCAATCAGTTATCTCGTCGTCGGCCGCGTGTGGTGCGCTGTCTGTCCAATGGGCGCGCTGTCCGATATCCTCCACCGCCGAATCGGCCTCAACCTCAAAGCCCCAGCCCTGTTCAAGAAACGCTGGCTCGTCGCTGCCCTGCTCGGCGTGGCGATCCTGTACCAGGCCTGGATCGAGGAGGTCACGCGCGCCTCGGTCTCGCCGCTCATCACCGGCTTCATCCTGTGGAGCTTCACCATTGGCGCGGTTGTAAGCGGACTGGTCTTCGAGCGCTGGACATGGTGCCGCCACCTGTGTCCGCTCGGCGCCTGGTCGGGCGTGTTCGCCATGAGCAGCGTGGTGGAAGTGCGCGCCGACCCGAGCGTATGCTTGGCCAATCGCTGCAAAGGCATTTACTGTTACTTCGGACGTGACAACCAGCCGGGCTGTCCGTTCCACCAGGTGCCCAAGATCATGGAGACCAACCGCTACTGCTCCACCTGCGGCAACTGTCTCAAGGCCTGCCCCAACGACGCCATCAGCCTCCGCCTGCGTCCGCCGGGTCGCGAGTTCGTCACGCAAAAGAAAGAAGTGCTGGAGAATGCGCTTATCGCCGTCGTCGCCCTTGGCGTAGTGGCCTTTCAGGGGTTCGTGATGACCGAGCCGTGAGCCGCGCTGCGCGAGCACGCCACCATCTTGCCGCTGCTCTCGAACGACGCGATCCTATATGGCGTATTGCTTCTGGTGTGTGTCGGCCTCGCGGTGGGCCTGTTCTTTTTGACCTCGCAGATTTACGCGCGGCTCACTCGTCAGTCGTGCCACGCCGAGATGTGCCGCTTTGGATTTGCCTTCCTGCCGCTGGCCCTGCTGACGCACATCGGGCACAACCTCGGCCACCTGTTCAACGGATACGCACTCGTGCCCGGCGCAGTGGCCGGGCTGGTGGGTCAACTTCCACAGGCCGCCGCTGAAGGCGCACCGAATTTCTGGCTTTGGCAAGTATTGGAGATCGGGTTAGTCGCAGCGGGACTGGCGCTTTCCGTGTGGGCCGTCTGGCGCATCTGTGGCGCATCCAAAGTCAATTGCCCTCGCCCGCTTGCGACCGCGCCGTATGTGATTCTGGCCGGATTGTACGCGGCCGTCTTCATGACGTTATTCGCCCTGCCGATGGTCGCGCGAGTGTCGTGAAGGAGACTGGATGAAAACCTTTGAGTGGAACGCGCGCACCATTGTCATCGTCGCCATTGCTCTTTTGCTGACCGCCTCCGTGGGCACGATGGGCCTGTCGTTGTTGTTGAGCGGGCAACCAGGCACCGGCATGATGGAGAGCGGCGACCACGCGGCGATGATGGCGGCCGGCGCGATGGGTGAGGACATAACCGATCACACGATGGGTGCTCCGGCCAACCGGGGCATCTTCGGCGGTTATACCGGCGCCGTTGGGCTCGTCATGATCCTGGTCTTCACTCTCATGGTGGGGACGCTGCTGTACACCCTGTTGCGCGAAAAGCCGGGCCAACCCCGACCAGCCGCGTGTTGGAACTGCGAGCGCCCCGTCGAAACTGATTGGACGAGTTGCCCGTATTGTGGCGTGGCGTTGGCGGAAGGCGGACGACAGCCCAAGGCTGCCAAAGCGCAATCGGGCTGACGACCCGGTTCATTTGAGGTCGGCTATCAGTCGCAGCAACTCGGCGGCCTCAGGCCTATCGGTCGGGTCTTCACTGCCGTGCGCGTAGCGGACGATCCCCGCGCCGTCCACGATGAAGTCCCCACCCATCTGCATGATGTCACCCATCGGGCGATAGAGGCGCTTCTCGCGCCAGAGCAACCGCGCCGCTCTAACCAGTGTGGGGAGCCGGATGGTCATCCCTTTGCCCAGCCCAAAGGCGCGATAGGCTACCCCAGACCCATCCGACAGAACCGGAAAGGGCAGCTCCAGCGCGTGCGCAAAATCGGTCAATGGTTTCACGCCAGCGGTAGAGATGGCGAGCACTTCGGCGTTCAATTCCCGGATGGCCGGATAAGCGTGCCGCAACTGCGACACGTGCGCTCTGCAGGGCAGTCAACCGAGATGACGGATGAAGTCCAGTAGAACGACGCGCCCGCGCAGGGCGGACAGCGACACCTTCGGCCCCGCAATCGATGGCAGAGCAAAGTCGGGCGCGGAATTGCCGAGTATGTGAGACGTGGGTGTATTCCACATATAGTGAAATTGTACCCATGGATCGTGAAGAACTTACGAAAATGGCATGAAGGAGCAGGGACATCCAGAAGACTGCTCCCGGCAAAGCTCTTCGGCAGAGTTCACCTTGAGTGAAGTCGAAGGGCTCAGGGCCCGGTCCGGGTCACTTTATCCGCCCCAAGCATTTGTAGAATCACCCGGTCGTAGACGGTGAAGCGTGCTTCACGCAAGAGGCGCCCGGCAAGCTCGGCGTCGAGCTGCTCGTGCTGCTGCGCCTCCAGTTCGGCCTGAATGTAGTCGTTGACCTGCTCAAAGCCCAGCGGCTTTGGCTCAACGCGCTCCAAAACCTTGACGATGGAGAAGCTGTCGCCGGCTTAACACGGTCGGCTGATACTGCCGGCGGACAGGTTGAGCAAATATTGGCGCAGGAGATGCGCCGGCAGGCCCCGGAGGAAGTCGTCGCCCATGCGCACCCACTCGCCCAGCCCCACCTCGCCAGAGTCTTTCTCGGACTCGTCATACTCGCGCGCCACCGCCTCGAAGGCGGCGGTCAGGTCATCCACGCCAGGGAGCATGAGGTCCAGGATCACCGCGCGGTTCGGCCAGGCGCATCGCGGCCAGCCCATCTTCAGCAGACGGGACGGTGCGCACCTGGTAGCCCGCGTAGGTCAAGCCATGCCACAGGTAATCGGCGAAGGCGGCATCGTCTTCGACGATCAGGGTACTTTCCATTCACAGCGCCGGCCCATGGCCGGCGGCCCCTGCCCTAGCAGAGCGGGCGACGATCAGCTTGAAGATCCCAGCCAGACCCAGGTCTTCCACGTGCTCGATCCGCAGCCCGGAGGCGCCCACATTCTCCATCGTCCGCCGGTTGATGTTGGCGCCCATCATACGCACCACTACAGGGTTCACGAGGTCCATCAACCGGCCGAGTGCTGCGTTAGGCGAGCGCATGTGCTCCAGGAGCAGCACCTGGCCGCCCGGACGGACAACGCGATTAAGCTCCCGCAGACCCCGCACCGGGTCCGGCACCGAGCAGAAGACAAACGTGGCGACGGCTGTGTCGAAGCTGGCGTCGGGGAAGTCCAACGCCTGGGCATCGCCCAGACGCAGGTGAGCCGGACGGCCCAGCTTGGCGGCCAGGCGACGGGCGCGTTCCAGCATGCCCGGGGTCAGGTCGATGGCCGTCATCTGCGCCGAGGCCGGCCAATACGGGAGGTTTTTGCCTGTGCCGACGCCGACTTCCAGAACGCGCGGCCCCTCCACCAGCGACCAGAGCTTCTCGCGCCAGGGGCGATAGAAGCCTTCGATCATCGCCTCCATCGCGTCGTAGAAGGTCGAGAGGCGCTGGTAGCGCGCCCGAGTCTGTGCTGTGGCCCGTGAGTCGACCATGATGAATTAGCGCTCGTCAGAGGCACCGGCAGAGCCGGCCGGCGTAGGGCGTTCATGGCCAGCATGCTCGTGCGGCATGAACTTCATCATGAGCAAATGCAAGAGCGGGCAGAAAAGCGCCAAACCTGCCAGCAGTACGGTGTTGACCGGCACGTTGAACAGGAAGATGGCCGCCAGGGCCGCCAGCGGCACCAGGCAGCAGGCCAGCATCAATAGGGCATGTTTTCTGTTTAGGTTCACGCTTGAGACCTCCGCAACTCGGGGGTTACCGGATCAAGTCCCACTCAAACACCCGCTCTGGCGCGTCCAGGTCCGTAATGACCAGCGTGATCTTCTTCGCGCCTTCCAACAAGACCCTGCCGTCGGCGGATTGGGCCGGGAATGAGAGCGTCGCCTCATAGTGGTGGCCGCTGCCCGCCGGCCAGGCGCTCGCCTTCACTTCAACGCCCGTGTCGGCCCGGAGCGTCGCGAGTTGCGTCACGTCCATAGAGAGATCGACTGAGTGGGTATCTAAAACGATGTCAAAGTCCAGCGTCGCGCCCGGGTCCTCCAGATTGAGGGGCGTGACTTTGATAGTCACCGCGCCCTGCTGGTCCTCGCGCATCGGCAGGCCGGGCTGAGCCGTGTCCAGCGAGGCTGTATCAGCCGGCGCCGGCGAAGTAGGCAGCGTTTGGGCTGCCGATTGGCGGGGTGTCAGACCCCCCACCGGGGTCGTCGGGGAGGAGGCACAGCCCGCCAGGATCACCGCCGTCAGGATGATCGTCGTAAGCATGAATCTCAAGCGCATGTGGGGTTCTCCCAGAACAGTATGGATTGCAGGTGCCTGCGGGTGGATGGATCAAGGGCGGCGAGGGTCCTCGCCGCCCCGAGCCATCCTCTGGTAAGTCAATCACCAGTGCCGGCCGGAATTGACACTGGCCTGCCCACAGGCCCAGCCTCCTGCGCAGTCTGCCACGGCGTACCCAGCCAGCGCAGCAGGAAGTAGTCTGCGCCGATGAAGCCGGCCACCTTCCAGGCCAGGATGAGCAGGATGGCGGCCACGATCAGCAGGCCGTTGGTGCTGGCCGAGCCGGCCATGATGAAGTTCCAGTTCATGAAGGCGCCGAAGAAGGCGGCGATACCGGTGAAGGCGCCGAGGATCAGCGCGATGCCGATCAGCACTTCGCCGTAGGCCACCAGCTTGGCAAACCAGGTATAAGACTGGGTGTCCAGCAGGAACTGGATGAAGCTGCGATACCAGTCGAAGGAGATCGGCGGGCGGCCGGTCTCTGGGATTTTGACGGCGTTGAGCCAGTACCCCTGGAGCGCCTCGCCGGTCTCCACCCATTTGGGGTTGGTGAGCTTGCCGAGGGACGACTGGATCCAGGTGATGCCCAGCCAGACGCGCAGCGCGAGCCAGAGCCAGCCGGCGCGCGAATCGCTGAACAGCAGCCGGGCCAGCGGCGGGTCTTGCACGAGCGTGCCCTTGCGAGCGGTAATGGCAGACATGGTTTTCTCCTTTAAGATGAGCGTGAGTGGATGCCTGAGAATGATCCGGAGATCAAGCTCCGGTCCGAAAACTAAGATGCGATCGGTGCCTGGGCCAGACGAGCCAGGGCGTGCCGGCGAGCCTTGAGGATCTCGCGCAACATGACCGCGATGCCGACCAGGTTCATGGCCAGGCCGACGAGCATGAACGGGATCTTCCAGGCGGCCAGGAAGGTTGCCGCTGCGGTCAATCCCACGAGGGGCAATACGTCGGCGACGTGGTGCGCGCAGCAAGCCACCATCGCGACCGTGGACATCCCGCCGCCGGCCGCCGTCGTCGCCCCGCCGGCCGGGACGTGCATCGGCACAAACAGACCCTTCTTCAGCAAGGTGTACAGCCCGACCTGAGTGCCGAAGCCGAGCAGGATCGGGATGACGAAGGCCTTGTCCTCCCAGAACAGGTCAAGGGCGTGGGCCGGCGACTCGGCCAGGGAGACGATGCCCAGGTAAAGACCGGTCAGGAAAGCTGCACCGAGCAGTCCGGCGCCGATCGGAAGTAAGATACGTCGAGTGAGCGGGTTCATCTCGGTCTCTCTGGATATCAATCTGGAGATAGATTAGTTGATTCATCCATCGTCCCCTAGAGCACTATGGCGCAACCTCCGATAGGCTATTTGGCGCGTCATATGACACGTGTCACAATCCCGATTTTCGAAGTGAGGGACTTCGTTTGACCTGAGCCCGCACCCCTTCTCAAAGGTCCACTGGCTCGCTGGGCGCCAAACATCGCGGTGATCGGGGCACAAGATCTGCCCAGGCTGAATGGGCACTACGGCACGTTGACTGTCCTCTTCGTTTGGTATGATGCCATCCATGTGGGCCCTCCCCGCTTTGGGCGCGGCGCTGCTGGCCTCCTTTAATCCCATCCTCTACAAGCGCCTGCTGACCCAGGCCAGTCCGATTGTGGTGGTATGGAGTGTGTTAGGCCTGGCCCTGCCGCTCCTCACGCTCTCGACCCTGGCCTCGACGCCAACCTGGCCGGGTGTGGATGGGGTGTTCTTGCTCGCCACGACCGGCTCTGCGATGTT
The DNA here is from genome assembly GCA_034434015.1 of Anaerolineales bacterium. GTDB lineage: Bacteria > Chloroflexota > Anaerolineae > Anaerolineales > UBA6663 > SpSt-583. The sequence continues at coordinate 2,407 of DAOUAB010000212.1, read as the reverse complement.
GAACGCACTGGCGCATCTCGCCTCCGCCCGCTCACTCCAATCGACCGATGCTTCACTGGTCGCGCCTCTCCTGACCTTCAGCCCGGCCTTCACCGTTTTGCTGTCCGCGCTCTTTCTCGGTGAAACGCCTGGTATACGCGGCCTTCTGGGAGTGGGGCTGGTGTTGCTGGGGGCGTACTGGCTCAACCACGGCCCGGGAGACAGAGGGCGGGTGCCGTTTCAGGCCCTGGCGCTCAAGCCAGGTGTGGGGCTGGTGCTGCTAGCCGGATTGATGTGGGCCATCACGCCGGTTTTCGAGAAGCTGGCCATCCAACACACCTTCCCCACGAGCTCGCGGTTCACGGCCCTGGTCGTCACCGGGCTGATCGTGATTCTGCTCACGCCGTTTGCGCTTCGCCACGTGCTTCAGGGTGGGTCGCCCGATCTCAACTCACTCATCCATCGACGCGAATGGCTGCTGGCGACGTCCATCGCGGGCATTGCCCCAGCGTTTGGATACACGGCGATGAGCCTTGGCCCGGTGGGCTATGTGACGACGTTGTTCCGCTTGAGCGCGGTATTCACCGTGATCTGGAGCGCCTGGTTATTGCGGGAGCCTGGCTTTCGTCAACGTCTCCCCGCCTCTCTGCTCATGGTCACAGGCGCGGTGCTCATTGCGGTCTGAGCATTTGTCAGGATTAAGTGATTTCACTTAGCCCGCTGCTATCGGTTCTGCTGTGCCCGATTCGGGGCCCAGCGCATTAGATCAAGATGATGACGATGACGCCGGGTGTCAACCATCACGACTCGGGCTGCCTCGTGCTGGTCATCATCAGCATGCGGCACTACCACCCCATTTGCCATGATTTGCGATACTTTCTAGAAGTGAATATGGCGGACCATTCTCGGCTTTAGGGACTAACGAGGAGACACACCGATGAATACTCTGACTCTCCCGGAGACGTTTAACAAGGCTCAGCCGGTCGGCAGCGTCCGGTACGACTGGGCCGTCACCCTGCTGAGCGCCTGGATGATCGGCGGCATCCACCTGGACGCCTGGGCGCATCACCAGTTTGAAGTCGAGACGTTCTTCACACCCTGGCACGGGGTGCTGTATTCCGGCTTCCTGGCCCTGGCCGCCCTGCTCGCCGGCACGTTTGCACGTCAACTGGCGGCCGGCCAGGCCTGGCGACAGGCAATGCCAGTGGGCTACGAGCTGTCGCTGGTCGGCGTGGGCCTCTTCTTCCTGGGCGGTATCGGCGACATGCTCTGGCACATTCTGTTTGGGATCGAGGTGAACGTCGAGGCCCTGCTCAGCCCGACGCACCTGCTGCTGGCGGTTGGCGGCGCGCTTATGGTCACCGGACCTGTCCGGGCGGCCTGTGCGCGGGCTGAAGGGCGTCCGGGCTGGGCGGCGTTGACCGCGCTGGCGCTGTTGCTGTCGGTGCTGCTGTTCTTCACCTCCTATGCCAACCCGCTCTCTGAATCCGGCCTGGCTCAGGGCCAGGCGCCGATCGGCGAGGAGCAGATCTTCCTGCGGCAGGGTCTGGGCGTCGCCAGCATCCTGATCCAGACCGCCCTGACGATGGGCGTCGCCCTCCTGGCCATGCGCTGGTGGACCCTGCCATTGGGAAGCCTGACCTTGCTGCTCGGCCTGTCCACGCTATTGACCGTCTCGGTGCATGAGGACTGGGGGTTGCTGCCGCTCGGCGTGATCAGCGGCCTGGCGGCCGACGGACTGGCGCAATGGCTGAAGCCGTCACCTGAACGCCCGGGTGCGCTCCGCTTGTTTGCCTTTGCCGTGCCCGTTATCTTCTACGCGCTGTACTTTGCCACCCTGGCGCTGACCGGCGGCCTCTGGTGGACCCTCCACCTGTGGGCAGGAGCGATCGTGATGGCCGGTATTATTGGATGGCTTTTGAGCTACGCCTTTGTGTCACCAACGGCTTCCGGCGGAGGCCATACGCAAGCGCATTGATCTCGGCCCAAATCGTGGAGCCGCAGTCGCGCTGGTCAATGCCCGTTCGAGACAACCCGGTGAAGGCCTATTTGCCGCAAAGTCTTATCCCTGATAAGATTTAGCGCGCCGGTCTATAGAGATATATCAAGCGTCTAAAAGGTGATTGAATGGCTAACAGCAGCACTCCCTCACGTCGTCCGCCGAAGCGGCCCCTGAGTCGCCGCGCGTTCCTGCGTCTGGCCGGTGCCGGCAGCGCGGCCATGCTGGCGGCCTGCGCCACGCCACCCTCCACCCCTGTTCCGACAGCCAGGCCGAAGGTCGACATGATCATCCGTGGAGCCACCGCCGGTTTTGAACCCGACCTGGAGTTCGACCTGCGCGCCACGCAGGCCAGCCAGAACGTGTTGAGCGGCAAGCCGACGACGGTCTGGACCTATCAGCCCAGGCTGGTCCGGGGCGACGCCGCCA
>DAOUAB010000211.1:0-7575 GCA_034434015.1 Anaerolineales bacterium | reverse complement strand
ACAGCCGAGGGTGGTGGTCACCAGCGGCAGGCCGCGCGCCAGCGCCTCCAGGATTTTGACCCGCATCCCGCCGCCGGCCCGCAGCGGGACGATGAAGACGCCGGCCTGCTCGAGATAGGGCGCCGGGTCCGGGACGTAGCCGGCCACGTTGACGCCGCTGCCGTCGCCGTTGAGGGCCCGCATGTCCTCCGGCGGGCGCGCGCCGACGATGTCCAGGGCGACGTCCGGGCGTTGGGCGCGGATGAGGGGATAGACCTCGCGGATGAACCACCACATGCCGTCGATGTTCGGCGGCCAGTACATGGTGCCGATGTGCAGGAGGCGGCGCGCGTCTTCGCGGCGCGTCACCAGCGGAATCTCGTCCGTATCCACCGCAATGGGGATGACGGTGATGTCGCGCGGCCCGCCGGCGGCCTCGATCAGGGCCGCCCGGTCCTCATCGCTGACGGCCAGCACGCCGTCGAACTCGCGCACCAGGCGGCCTTCGTAGTCTTTGAGCAGACGCCAGTCGCGCTCCAGCAGCCAGCGGCGCGGGCCGGCGCTCATGGTGGCGGCCAGGCGTTTGTACAGCAGCCACAGGGCGTTGTGGGCGTCCAGCACTTTGCGCGCGCCGGGCGCGCGGGCCGCGAACTGGGCCATGTTGAGCTGGTCGGCGTGGGCCACGTCGAAGCGCGTCTCCGCGCACAGCCGGTCCACCAGCCGGTGCAGCGCGGCCCGGTCGTCGCGCACCATCATCCACGGCTGGCCGGTCGCGAAGCTGCGCAGCATCGCCAGCCCATCCTCCAGCGGCGAGCGCGTCATGGGCGCGGTGTGGACGGCGCGGCAGTAGCGGCGCAGGCGCTCCACCTCGGCCGACTGGTCGCCGCGCACGAAAGAGACCAGGGTCACCTCATGCTGACGGGCCAGGTATTTGAGGACGTTCCAGGTCTTGACCTTGGGCCCGCTGTCCGGCGGATAGGGCAGGACCTGGGTGAGCAACAAAATCTTCATGGAGGCACTGATCCAGCCGCGACGATTGGAGGCGTCCGTGTGCGACGCGGCGTCAAACTCGCGCGGGTCTGTTCTGAGACTGGACAATCTGGACAATCCGATCAATGTACCCGTCGAACCTGAAGCGATCCTCGACGGCCCGGCGCGCGTTGGCGCCCAGGCGCGCCCGCTCTGCCGGCTGATCCCACAGCCTCAGCATCGCCCCGCGGAGCGCCTCCGGATTTCCCGGCGGGGTGGTGACGCCGGTCTCCCCTTCGGCCACGTAACCCGTCAGGCCGCGTGTGCGGCTCACGACCAGCGGCCGCGCCATCGCCATCGCCTCCTGCAAGCCGTTCACGCCCGCCGCGTAATCGACATCGAACAGGGGCAGGACGACAAGCCGGGCGGCGGCGTACAGGCGCCGCAACTCCGGATACGAGAGACGGCTCCGCACCGTGACCTGCGCCGTGTCTGGGATGTCCATCCGGCTATACGACCACAGGCTGGAGGCCACAATAACCACTTTGAGAGGCGTACCCGCTACGGCCCGCAGCAAGGTCGGATAATCACGCTGCTCCCGGCCGACGGCCAGGACAAAGCCTTCTTCCGTCTGGTCCGGCAGCGGGGCAAAAAACTCCTCGTCCACCGGGTTGAACAGGAAGCTGACGCGCTCGGCCGGCAGGCGGAGATGGCGCACGGCATAGTCGGCCTGGGTGGCGCTGACCGTGATCAGATGGGCGATCTGGCGCTGCACGCCCAGCCGCCACAGCAACTGCTTTGAGCGCGAATTCAGCTTATGCCCGACGACGACTAGCGGCGCGGAGGGACGGAGCAGCGCGAGCGGCAGCCCCGTCTTCTCGGAAGTCGCCAGGAAGCCGGCATAGGCCGGGGAGCTGTGCGTCACCGCCCAGGCCAGGCTCATATCCAGCCGCAGCCAGCGCTGGAGCCGCCGCCATTGACGCTGCACCCGGGCCGGCTGCGGCGACGGGCGCCGGACTTCCGCCCCCAGGCGCTCGGCGAACGCCAGGTAATCCTGGCGCGGCCCATCCACCTGGGAGGAGGCAGGCTCATCGACGACAACGGCCAGGCGGCGTTTTGATTCCATCGGACGCTTACAACCTCCATACCTGCCCGGCCAGGGCGCGGTAGTTGCTCAGGCTGTGGAGCCGCTCCGGCTGATGGTTGAAAACCAGACCCAGCGTGGCCCCGGTGACGCGGACCAGACTGCTCCCGAACAGGAGCAGGCGCAGCGCGGCGGTCGTGGCCGCGCCATAGTGCTTTTGGAAGAACTGCACGCGGCTGCGATACAGGCGCAGGAAGGTCTGGGCCGGCACCTGGCGCGCGCTGCCGCCCCACAGATGGATGGCCGTCGCTGTGTGCACAAAGTGATTCTGCCAGCCGGCCTGGCGCAGCCGGTAACAGAGGTCCACCTCTTCCGAGTACATGAAGAAGCGCTCGTCCAGGCCTCCGACCTGGGCGAGGGCCTCCCGCCGCAGGAGCAGGGCCGCGCCCATCAGGCTGTCCACCTCGCGCGTGTCGTCCAGGTCCCAGTAGGTCATCTGGTAGCGGCCGAAGACCCGGCTGCGCGGAAAGAGCCGGTCCAGCCACAAGGCCTGCCAGAGCTCGGTGGCCAGGGTCGGGAAGGAGAAGCAGGAGCGCTGCAGCGAGCCGTCCTCGTACCGCAGGCGCGGGCCCGCCGCGCCCGCGCGCGGGTGCGCATCCATATACTGCACCAGGCGCTCCAGCGCGCCTGCGTCCAGGAACGCGTCCGAGTTCAACAGCAGGCAATAACGGCCGGCGGCCACCGCCAGGCCCTGATTATTGGCGCGGGCAAAGCCGACGTTCTCGGCGTTGGCGATGAGGCGCGCCTCCGGGAAGCGCTCGCGCACCATAGCCACGCTGTCGTCGCTGGAGGCGTTGTCCACCACGATCAGCTCGACGGACAGCGGACCGGCGCCCGCCTGGACGGCGGCCAGGCAGCGCTCGAGCAGGGCGCGCGTGTTCCAGTTGACGACGATGACGGAGACGTCAGGCATGGGCCGCCTCGGGAGCGGCCAGCGGCATCCCGGGCTGCGTCAGCCGGTCGAGCACAAGCGTCGCGCCCATAAACAGGAAGCTGTAGACCGCGTAATCGAAGCCCTCGATGGTCTGGGTGTACGCGAACGGGAACAGCCAGTCGCCGAACGCCATGGCGACGATGCAGCCAAGGGTGCCCGCGAAACCGGCGTTGGCCAGGCCCTCCACAAAATCGCCGCGCCCGCGCAGGCGGCGCGTGAGGCGGTAGCCGATCCAGGCCATCCCCGCGAAAAAAGCCAGCATCGGCAGGAAACCCGCCAGCCCGTTCTGGGAGAGCATGTCGATGTAATTGCTGTGCGTGGCCATCGCGTCGGTCGGGAAGTACGACATGTAGTAGACCGCGTACCCGGCCGGGCCGGTCCCGAACAAAAGATGGTCCTTGGTGATCTGCCAGTTCTGGGCCCAGGCCGCCAGGCGCGTCTGGCCGCTCTCCTCGTTCTCGGCCGCGAAAGCCTGCTCGAACTCGGCGTAATTGAAGGCCGCGAAGATCAACACGCCCACCAGCATCAGGGCGACCGCCTTGCGCGAGTGCTGCCAGATGAGCACCGCCAGGACCACCAGGCCGGGCAGCCAGCCCGCCAGCCAGCTGATATGCAGGATCAGGCCCCAGATGACGTACAACACCGCCATGGCCCCCGCCAGCACGCGCCAGCCCCAATGCCAGCGGCTGCAGTACAGAGCCAGCGCCGCGCCCAGCGCAATGCACCACATGGTGAACAGGCCGCCGACGTTGATGATCAGGCTGCCGATTGCGGCCGGGAGGAGATCGTAGCGCACGACCAGGCCGACGGCGGCCGCCGCCAGCATGACGCCGGTCAGCACCTTGAGCATGCGCAGGTCCTCGACGAAGTTGTAGACCATCAGGAAGGCGGCGCACAACAGGATGTTGGTGAGGCCCGAAAGGATTTGCACGAAGGTGAACGAGCCCCAGATCCAGACGGCCGGGTCGCGGTACAGGTTGCTCCAGACTATAGACCAGAGCGTCATCGCCATGAACACCAGCAGCGGCGGATTAAGCGGCGTTGGCCGCAGGGACAGCCGCTTCTCGACCGTGATCATGCGCAGGACCCACAGGCCGGCGCAGACCCCCGTCACCAGGAGGCTGTCCACCATGCGGCTGCCGCGACCGGTGGGCAGGGCGATCGGCGTGAAGGCGGCCGTCACCAGAATCAGCACCGGCATCCACGGCCAGTTCCGCACCAGCCAGTTGAGGGCCAGCAGGCCGACCGGCGCCGCCCCAGCCACGACCAGCACGAGGGGATCGATCTCGTCGGCCACCGGCCCGGCCACGGCGCCCAGGACGACCGAAGCGCCCAGCACCCCCAGGACGATCGTGGCCCTGAGCAGGTGGACAGACAGGCGTCCCCCGGGGGCGATCAGCGGCAGCCGGTTGAAAGGCTCGCGGTCAAACAACATGGCAGGCGCTCCTCACAGGGCCAACCGGCCGCGCTCGGCGCGCACGGGGCTGGAGCGGGCCGGGCCGGCGACGCTCTCCAGCAGACCGTCGAAGCGCCGGCCGATGGCGGCCCAATCGTACTGCGCCTCCACCAGACGGCGGCCATGCCGGCTGAGGCGCGCCCGCAGGTCCGGGTCGGCCAGCAGGGTCAGGACGGCCTCGGCGAACTCGGCCGGGTCGTCGGCGATCAGGGCGTCCCGGCCGGGCACCAGCTCCAGGCCTTCGGCGCCTTTGCGCGTGGCCACCACCGGCGTCCCCAGGGCCAGGGCCTCCAGAATCTTCAGGCGCGTGCCGCCGCCGACGCGCAGCGGCACCACGCTCGCCCAGCTCGCGGCGATGGCCGGGCGGATGTCGTCCAGGTAGCCCGTGAAAGTGACGCCGGGCAGCTGCGGCAGACGCTGCACGGGCACACCGTCCAGGCGGCCGGTGATCAGGAACTTCAGGCCGGGGCGCGCGGCCAGCAGGCGCGGGTAAATCTCGCGCAGGAAAAATTCGACCGCATCGTAATTGGCCGAGTACGTCAGGGCACCGGAGTAGATCAGGGTATCGGCCTGGGGGACGCCGAAGACGCCGTTGTAGCTGGCGACGTCCACGCCGTTCGTCACCACCTCCACGCGCGCCGCCGGCGCGATCCGGCGCACGTTCTCGCGCTCGGCCTCGGAGACCACCGTGCACAGATCAAGATCGCCCAGCAGGCGCTGCACGTAGTTGGACAATTTCCACCACGTCAGCCCGGCGCGCCATCGGCGCCAGGGTCCGCGCGCCTGCGTGTAATGCTCGTAGATGGTCGTCAGTTCCAGCTCCTCCAGCACCCGCGCCCTGCGCGGCCATTCGCGCAGATAGGGGGCCATGTCGATTTGCGAGGCGATGACCATGTCGAACGAATAATCACGCATTGCGCGCCGGACCAGGGCCTGCATCTCGGGGCTGAACGTGTCCACCACCGAGCGCGGCCGGGCGTCAAAAAAACCGGTCAACGCCCGCCAGCTCAGTGGCTGGAAGGGCTGGTAGAGCACCGTGTCCACCTGCTGGCACAGGCCGCGCAGCGCCGCCCAGCGTTTCCCGTCCACCGGCTCGGACGTGAACGAGATCAGGTGGACAACGTGCCGGGCAGAGAGCTGCTTGATCAGGTTGATCACGCGCAACTTGGAGCCGTTGTCGGCCGGGAACGGAAACCAGCGGGAAAGGAACAGAATACGCATAATGGGTCACGTTGGCCGGATCGAAGACGGGGCGGACGCCGACGGCCGATCGGTCTGCCAGAGTTGGGCGTCCGCCCGGCCCCAACGCGCGCTCAGCGCGTGCCAGAGCGCCCACTGGGTGGCGCGCGCATGCGCCACGCGCCCGGCCTGGTAGTGCCAGATGATCCCGCGCACGGCGCCATGCACGGCCCGCGCCAGGGTCAACGGCTTCCGGGCCGGCGGCGTATGGCGCGCAAAGAACAGCAGGCGGTTGCGGGTCACGTAATAAAGCGTCGTCGGGCCAAGATCACGATGATGGATCGGCGCCTTGTGCCGCATCCAGGCCGCGGGTTCAAACCAGCTCTCGAACCCGGCCGCCCGGGCTCGCAGGCACCAGTCCGTCTCCTCCCAATACATAAAAAAGCGAGCATCCAGAAACCCGACCTTCTCAAGCACGGCTCGAGTCACCAACAAGCCGCATCCATTGACGTAATCAACGGCGCGCGCCGGATAGGCACCGCGATCGGGTTCGCCCGCGCCGACGTTATCGGCGTTTGCATTGCGCCAGTCTATCACGCCGCCGGCTGAAAAGATGATATGACCCTCGTCCCAGGTGTACACCATCGGCCCCAGCATGCCGGCCTGCGGGTGGGCCGCCCAGGCGCGGACCAGGCCGGTGACGCAATCGGGGGCCAGCACGGTGTCGTTGTTGACCAGGAAGACGGCCTCGGCCCCGCGCTCGAGCGCCGCGCGCAGGCCCAGGTTGTTGCCCTCGGCATAGCCGAGGTTAGCGCCGGCTTCGATCAGGCGCACCTCCGGGAAGCCGGCGCGGACGGCCGCCACCGTGTCATCGGTGGAGGCGTTGTCCACCACCAGCACCTCGTAGTTCGGGTAGTCCAGGTCGCGCAGCGAGGCGAGGCAGTCGAGCGTCAGATCGACGCCGTTGTAAGCCAGCACCAGGACGACGACGCGCGGCGCCGCAGACGGGGATGGAGGCGACATCAGGGCGGCTCCGGCCGGGCGCTAACGGAACAATTCGGGGTTGGCGGTCACCCAGTTCCACAGGTCGCGGAGGCCGTCGCGCACCGCGATGCGCGGCTCCCAGCCGAGGACCCGCGCGGCGCGGGTGTTGTCGCTGATGAAGACCGGCTGGTCGCCCGGGCGCCAGCCGGCGCGCGTGACCGGGATCGGGCGGCCGGCCAGCTCTGCCAGCAGCGGCCCGAACTCCGACCAGATGGCCAGCGAGTTGGCCGGGCCGCCGCCGACGTTGAACACCTGCCCGCTGGCCCGGTCGAGGCGCGTCCAGGCCGCCTCGTACAGCGCCACCAGGTCGCGCACGTCGAGCAGGTCGCGGACCTGCTGGCCGTCGCCGTAGATGGTGATCGGGCGGTCCAACGCGGCGGCGATCACGAAGTGCGCCACCCAGCCCTGGTCCTCCACGCCGAACTGGCGCTGGCCGTAGATGCAGGACTGCCGGAAGACCACGGTGCGCAGGCCGTAGATGCGCGCGTAGTCGCGCACGTATTGATCGCCGGCGCCCTTGGAACAGCCGTAGGGCGAATGAAAATCCAAAGGCTGACTCTCGTCCACGCCGCCCGGCAGGTCGCGGTAGCGGTAGCGGCCCCCCTCGAGCACCACAGGCACCGTCTCCAGGCCGCCGTAGACCTTGTTGGTCGAGGCGTAGAACACGGCCGGCGGCTCGGTCTGGGCGCGCGCCGCCTCCAGCACATTGAACGTCCCGAGGGCGTTGATCTCGAAGTCCTCGCGCGGGTTTTTGACGGAGGTGGTCACGGCCACCTGCGAGGCCAGGTGGACGATCAGCGCCGGCCGCGCCCGCGAGACGGCGGCCAGCAGGGCCGGGAAGTCGCGGATGTCGCCGCGCACGAATTCCAG
>DAOUAB010000210.1:0-25512 GCA_034434015.1 Anaerolineales bacterium | reverse complement strand
GCTGGATTGGCTGTGGGCCGCCGTCATGGCCCTGGTCGGCGCCGGGTTCCTGGCCACCTTTTTCGGCGACCGCGCTCACGGCTGGGCGCTGATCCCGGGCTTGATTTTCCTGGACTTCGCGCTGCTTATCGGGTTGGGGGCGGCGGCGCCCCGGCTGGCGAGCCGATGGGGCGGCCCGATCTTCTTGTTGGGGCTGTCGTTGCCATTCTGGCTGGTGTATCTGGCGGATCGCGGCCAATGGTGGGGCCTGATCCCGGGCGGGGTGCTGGCGACGCTGGGCGTGGTCGCCGGCTTGGGCGCGTTCGAGTGGTCGGGCGTTGCCAGCGCGGGCGTGTTCTTTTTGGGATTGGGGGTGACGTTCGTGATCGTGTGGCTGGCGCCCACCCCGCACGGCCGCATGCGCTGGGCCCTCTACCCGGCCGTCCCGCTCCTCATCCTGGGCGCGCTGCTGGCCACGCCGTTCGCCACGCTCGCCGACTTTGTTCTGCCGGCGTTTTTTATCCTGCTCGGCGTCTTTGTCCTCTGGCGGGCCTTCCGGCCGCGCGCCTCCTGAAACGACGATGCCGGGGCTGACGGCTTACGGATCGCAGTCGATGGTGGGGGAACTCAAGGGCGTGGTCGTCAAGCGCCCGGCGGAGGCCGGCTGGGGCCGGGCCGAAGTCAAGGCGCACTGGCAGGCGCTCCATTACCTGGGCGAGCCGGATTTCGATCGGGCCGCCGCGCAGCACGCCGAGTTCGTGCGCCTGGTGGCGCAGTTCGGCGCCGAGGTGTGCTACGCGCCGGAGGCGCCGGGGACCGGCCTGGACTCGGTCTATGTCCATGACCCCGTGATCGTGTGCGACCAGGGCGTGATCCTGGGGAACATGGGCAAGGCGGCGCGGCGCGGCGAGCCGGAGGCGCTCGGCGCGTTCCTGCAAGCGCTGGGCCTGCCGATCCTGGGCGCCATCACGGGCGCGGGCCGGCTGGAGGGCGGTGACGTGGTCTGGATTGACGCGCGCACCGTGGCCGTGGCTGAGGGCTACCGCACCAACGCCGAGGGCATCCGCCAGTTGCGGGCGCTGCTGGGCGATCGGGTGGACGAAGTTATCGTCGCGCCGCTTGTGCACTGGACCGGGCCGCAGGATTGCCTGCACTTGCAGTCCAATATCAGCCTGGTGGATCGGGACCTGGCGGTGGTGTATTCGCGCCTGCTGACCGTGCCGTTCCGGCAATGGCTGCTCGCGCGCGGCATCCGGTTGGTGGAAGTGCCCGACGCGGAATATGAATCGCTGGGCTGCAATGTGCTGGCCCTGGCGCCGCGCCAGTGCGTGATGGTGGACGGCAACCCGGTGACAAAGGCGCGGCTGGAGGCGGCCGGCGCGCAGGTGTGGACGTTTCCGGGGAGCGAAATCTGCGTCAAGGGCGCGGGCGGCCCGACCTGTCTGACGCGCCCGTTCTGGCGCGGCTAAGCCAGCCTAATCCAGAATCAGCCTCGCGCGCTGGAACCGCGCCAGCGCCGCCGCGATAAACACCGCATTCAGCACCAGCAACACCCCGAACGCCAGCAGCGCCGCCTGAGTCAAGTCGATCTGGGTCAGCCGCCCAAACACCCGGGCCTGGATTTCAGGGGGCAGGAAGCCGAAGATGAAGACCGGGCTGAACAGCAGCAGCATCACCAGGCTCATGCTCTGCGCCGCCTGGCGCGCCGTGGCCGCCCGCAGCGAGACGAGCACACCGGCGCTGGCCGCCAGCCCGCTGCCCAGCAGGCTGAAGGCCAGGATGCCGGCGAAGGTGAGGGGCGGGTAAAACAGAAGCCGGCCCTGCCCGGCGACGACGTTGACCGTGACGATCCCGGCGGCCAGCGCCAGCCAGGTCGCGCCGCAGGCATAGCCGACCACGGCCGCCAGCTTGCCGAACAGGATGGCGCGGTCCGGCAGGCGGCTGGCGAGCAGGGTTTCCAGCGTGTGCCGCTCGCGCTCGCCGGCGAACGAGTCGGCCACCACCTGCACCGCCAGCAGGAACGGCAGCCAGCCCCAGCTCACCAGCAATAAAGGCGACTCGACCCAGGCCCGCCCGGATTGCGCGGGCAACAGGATGCCGAAGACGCCCAGAAAGAAGAGTTGGCCGATCCAGCCGCGCCGGCCGCCGCCCATGGCGAGAATCTCTTTGAACTCCTTGCGCGCCACCGTCCAGACGTCGGCGATCATTTCTGCTCCTCCTCCATCAGCGTGAGGAACACATCCTCCAGGCTGGCCTGCCCCTTGCGCACTTCCTCCACCTGCGCGCCGTGCTGCACCAGCAGGCTGACCAGCGGCGCGACCTCGACCGTCTCGCGCAGGTCGATGGACAGCGCCCCATCCTGCACCTCGACGCCCGCCACCTCCGGCCGCCCCCGCAACGCGGTCAGCGCCGCCTCGCCGAAGCCGCGCCCGATCACGTCCACGTGCGGGCGGGCGCTCCCCCGCCGCAATTCGTCCGGGCTGCCGACGGCGATCAGCCGGCCCTGGCGGATGACGCCGACCCGGTGACAGAGCTTCTCGGCCTCGGCCAGGTTGTGAGTGGTCAGGAAGACGGTGACGCCCTCGCGCGCCGCCAGCAGGGCCAGTTGCTCGCGCAGTTCAGCCGCCGCAATCGGGTCCAGGCCGGCGGTCGGCTCATCCAGGAAGACCAGCGCCGGCCGGTGCAGTAGCGTCCGCGCGACGGCCAGCTTCTGTTTCATGCCGCGGCTCCAGTTGCCCACGATCTCGCGGCGGCGGTCGTACAGGCCCACCGGCCCGAGCAATTCTTTGATGCGCGCCGCGCGGGCCGCGTCCGGCAGTCTCCAGACGCGCGCGTAGAAATCCAGGTTGTCCTCGGCGCTCAGGCGCTCGTACAGGCCGTGATGCTCCAGCAGGGCGCCGGTCCGTGCGCGGATGGCGTCGGCCTGATTACGGGTGTCGTGGCCCAGCACCTCGGCGCGCCCGGCGCTCGGCTCCAGCAGGCCGAGCAGCAGGCGGATGGTCGTCGTCTTGCCGGAGCCGTTCGGGCCCAGGAAGCCGAAGATGATGCCGGCCGGGACGTCGAGCGTCAGCGCGTCGACGGCGCGCACGGTCTTGAAGTCGCGGGTCAGTCCTTCCGTGCGGATGGCGATGGCATTCATGGAGGGTGTCTTGCTCATGGAATGGCCCATTTGAAAACGAGAGTATACGATGAGTCGGGGCAGGCCAGGCGTGAGCCTCTGGGCCGTCCCTTTCAGGTTTCATTACGCCTCGGTCGGCGGGATGTTTCGGCGTCCGGCGCCGGCGGTTGATGGGCGGGGGCTGAGACGGCCCGGCGTTCAGGATGGCGCGGCCGGGCGGCGCGGGCCAGTGAAGAAGCGCCTGTTTTCGGGGGATTTCTGTCCCGGGGTCGGCCCGACGCGGCGCTGAACAAAGTTGCGGCCCATTCTGGAAAAGGTTATGATTGTCCGCAATGACTCCGTCGGACACACCGCGCCTGGCCTGTCCTCAGTGCGGGACGCCGCTTGATCCGCAAGACGCGGCCTGTCCCGCCTGCGGCGTCGATCTGGCGCTGGTGAGCGTGCTGGCCGAGCAGCAGTTCCTTGGGCGTCCCAAGGGCGCCACCGGCCCCATCGCCCTGCGCCCCACCAGCGTGGAGCAACTGGTCCCGCGCCTGGGCGATTACCTGCTGACCCAGGGCTACATTACCGCAGAACAGCTCCAGGCCGCCCTGGCGCTGAAGAAGGAAAGCGGCGGGCGCCTGATCGGCCAGGTGCTGGTGGAGATGGGCGCCCTCAGCCGCGAGACGCTGGACCGCGTCATCGCGCGCCAGATTCTGGAACTGCAGAACGCGCTGCTGGAGGCCAACCGTTCGCTGGAGCGGCGCGTGGCCGACCGCACGGCCGAGCTGGAGGCGGCGCTGGTGAAGCTGACCGAGATCAACCAGCTCAAGGCCAACATCGTCTCGAACATCTCGCACGAGCTGCGCACGCCGCTGACCCAGATCAAGGGTTACGCGTCGCTGCTGGAGGACGGCTCGTTTGGCCCGCTGGCGCCGGCCCAGCAGACCGCCGTCGCGACCGTGATGCAGGCGATTGCGCGCCTGGAGAAGATGATCGATAACCTGATCGGCTACGCCTCGGCGGCGCGGGGCGAGATGACACTGGCGCTGGGCCCGGTGACGGCGGCGCCGCTGGTCGAGGCCGTCGTGCGGCGCAGCCGGCCGGTCGCCGAGCGCCGGGGCGTGCGCCTGGAGGCCCGCCTGGCGCCGGGCCTGCCGGACGTCGTCGCCGACGCCGAAAAGCTGGGCTGGGTGCTGCTGCAGCTGGTGGACAACGCGATTAAGTTCACGCCGGCCGGCGGACGGGTGCTGCTGAGCGCCGGGCCGGAGGCCCACCGGGTGCGTTTTGCGGTGCAGGACACGGGCATCGGCATCCCCTCCGAGCGGATGGAGGAGATCTTCGAGGATTTCCGGCAATTGGACGGCTCGGCCACGCGGCGCTATGGGGGGACCGGGCTGGGCCTGGCGCTGGTGCGCCGCATTGTGGAGGCGCACGGCGCGCGGATCACGGTTGACAGCCGGGTGGGCGGCGGCAGCCAGTTCGCATTCTCGCTGCCGGTCGCCGATCGCCAGGCGGATGATCGGCCGGGGAAGGCGGTGGGCGTTGGCTGACAAGACCATTCTCCTCATCGAAAGCGACGCCGCCGCGCTGGCCTACATCAGCACCATGCTGCGCAACGCCGGCTACACGGTGATGACGGCCCCCAGCGGCAAGGAGGGCCTGATCGAGGCCTGGCGCCAGCGCCCGGACATGTTGATCGTCGTGGCCGAGCTGCCGGACCTGGGCGGGCTGGATGTGGTGCGCAAGCTGCGGTCCGACGCGCGCACCGGCAAGGCCAAGATCGTGGTGCTGTCGGTGCGCAGCTATCCGCAGGACATCCTGGCCGGGGTCCAGGCCGGCGCCGACGAGTACATCGTCAAGCGTCCGGGGGCCGACGTCGAGCTGCTGGAGCGGGTCCGGGCGCTGTTGCCCGTGGAGCCGGCGGCGCCGCCGGCGCCGCCCAAACCGCTCGGCAAGCTGGTGACCTTCCTGAGCGCTAAAGGCGGCACCGGCACGTCGTCGCTGTGCGTCAACATCGCCCAGATGCTGGCGGAGCTGGCCAAACCCCGGCCGGTGGCCGTGGTGGACCTGGTGCTGCCGGTGGGCTCGCTGCACTTCATCGTCGGCGTGGACACGCCCGACCGGCACATCGTCGCGGCCAGCATGCTGGAGGCGCGCCACCTCGGGCCGGAGCGCCTCAAGCCCATGTTGTCGCACCGGGAGGAGTGGACGTTCGACCTGCTGCCGGGCGCGCCGGACCCGGAGGTGGCCCAGGCGTTGCGCGTGGACCGGCTGGAGGCGGTCTTCGACGCGTTGCGCCAGATGTACGACTTCGTCTTTGTCGACGTCGGCCGGGCGCTCTCACGCGTCAGCCTGCCGCTCATCCGTAAGTCGGCCAAGGTCGTCATCGTCACCAGCCCGGACGCGGCCACCGTGGCGCTGACCCGCATCGTCTTGAACTTCCTGGAGACGCAGGACGTGCGCCGCCACCGGCTGCAACTGGTCCTCAACCGGTCGGTCGGCCTGGAGGGTCTGAGCCGCCCGGAGATGGAGCGCGAGCTGGGGTTCGCCATCCCGATGCTGGTGCCGCACATGGCCGGGCAGTTTTCGCAGGCCAACAACCAGCACCAGCCGCTCAGTCGCAAGTTCGCCGCCGACACGGTCACCTACAGCCTGCAGGGTCTGACGACCACGTTGTTCGAGCAACTGAACCAGATGGCCGAGGCCATCGCCCCCGCCTGACACTGAGGAGGCCGCATGAGTGTCCGCATCGACGCCAAGGGCAAGATTTACACCGATATCGTCCGCAAGGAAGAGGTGCCGGTCCTGATCCAGACGCTGACCAACGTCATTCACGGCCATATCTTCCTGCGGCCGGAACAGCGCATCAAGGATGGGCTGAACGACAGCCCGGAAGTCTTCATCGCCGTCACCCAGGCCGAGATCTACAGCCCGGGCGGCCAGCTCCTGCACAAAGCCGATTTCCTGACGGTGAACAAGCAACATATCGTCTGGCTGCGGCCGGACGACGAGCGCCCGGCGCGCCCGGCTGAGCCGCCCGGCGTCTGATTCGTTTCTTCTCGCGCGCTGATGAGGAAAGAGTAACCACGATGTCGTTAAGTAATCGCCTCCGCGAGGCCTCCCGACCGACCGCCGCCCCGCCGCCGGCCGCCCCGGCCGCGGCGCCGGAGGCCGGCGCCGCCCGCCCCGCCGCCGCGGCGGCCGGCCTGGGGAACGAACGGCTGCGCCAGCTGAAGGAGTACCTGATCCATCAGGTGGCCGGCAGCCTGGAGGACCCCTCGTCGCTCAAGCAGGACGAGGCGACGCGCAAGGATATCGAGCGGCGCGTGCTGGAGGCCTACGCCACCACGCGCATCGCCCTGCCGGAGACGGCGCGCGTCGAGCTGGTGCGCGAGGTCGTCAACGAGTTCTTCGGCTTCGGGCCGATCCAGCCGCTGCTGGACGACCCGGCCGTCACCGAGGTGATGGTCAACGGCCCCAACCGGGTCTACATCGAGCGCAAGGGCAAGCTGACGCTCACCCCGGTGAAGTTCGACGACGATAACCACGTCAAACGCATCATCGACCGGATCGTGCTGCCGCTTGGCCGCCGCATCGACGCCGACAACCCGCTGGTGGACGCGCGCCTGCCGGACGGCTCGCGCGTCAACGCTGTCATCCCGCCCGTCTCGATTGACGGGCCGTCCCTCACCATCCGCAAGTTCTCCACCAAGAAACTAACGGTGGACGACCTGATCCAGTTCGGGTCGATGACGCCGCAGATCGCCGAGTTCCTCAAAGCCTGCGTCGTCGCGCGCCTGAACATCGTGGTCTCCGGCGGCACCGGCTCGGGCAAGACCACGCTGCTCAACGTGCTCTCCGGCTTTATCCCGGAGGACGAGCGCATCGTCACCATCGAGGACGCGGCCGAGCTGAAGCTGAGCCAGGACCACGTCGTGCGCCTGGAGACGAAAAAGCCCAACCTGGACGGCAAGTACGAGGTCACCATCCGCGACCTGGTGCGGAACTCGCTGCGTATGCGCCCGGAGCGGATCGTGGTCGGCGAGTGCCGCGGCGGCGAGACCCTGGACATGCTCCAGGCCATGAACACCGGCCACGACGGCTCGCTGACCACCCTGCACGCCAACACCCCGCGCGACGCCCTGTCGCGCATGGAGACCATGGCCCTGATGGCGGGCATGGACATGCCGCTCAAGGTCATCCGCGAGCAGATCGCCTCGGCCATCGAGCTGATCATCCAGCAGGCGCGCCTGCGCGACGGCTCGCGCAAGATCACCTACATCACCGAAGTCATCGGCATGGAGGGGGACACGGTGGTGTTGCAGGACATCTTCAAGTTCGTCGAAGAGGGCGCGGACAGCGAGGGCCGGGTGATCGGCCAGATCCGGCCGACCGGCCTGCGCCCGATGTTCACGCCCAAGCTGGAGGCGGCCGGCTTCCGGCTGCCGGCGGAGATCTTCATGACCGGGGCCAGCGGCGGCCGTGGCCGGCGGTGACGCGACGGGAGAATGGCATGGACGCAATGGTGACCGCCCTGGACGTGCGGGCGAAGATGCTGGGCGTGCTCCTGCGCGACGCCCGCCAGTTTGCCGACCGGACGGCCAGGGAATGCGCGGAAGTGATGGGTGTGACGCCGGCCGTCTACAGCGCCTACGAGTCGGGCGAGAAGAGCCCGTCTCTGCCGGAGTTGGAGCTGCTGGCTTTTTTCCTGGAGGTGCCGCTGACCCACTTCACGGGCCAGTCCACCCTCTCCGAGAAACCCGCCCAGCGGCCGCCCGTCCCGCCGCCGGCCGTGCGCGACCTGCGCGACCGCATGATCGGCGCGCGGCTGCGCCAGGCCCGCCTGGACGCCAAACTCAAGCTGAAGGAGTTCGCCGACGAGCTCGGCGTCTCGGCCGCCATGCTCTCCGACTTCGAGTTCGGCCAGAGACCGGTGCCGCTGCCGGAGCTGGAGGTCATCCTCAACCGCCTCGGCCTGACCCTCGAGGCGCTGCTGGAGCCGCAGGGCGTGGTCGGCGAATGGGAGAGCGCCCAACGCCTGTTCGAGCGCTTCAAGCAGCTGCCGCCCGATCTGCGCGAGTTCGTGGTCAACCCGATGAACGAGCACTACCTGCGCCTGGCCCAGCGCCTGAGCCAGATGCCGGCCGACCACCTGCGCTCGATCGCCACCGGGTTGCTGGATATCACGTATTAGGCGCCGGCGGCTGGAACACGAACCCTCCGCCCCTGACCTCTGACAACCCGATGACCCCGGAGCAACTCAAGGACCTGGGCCTGAAGCATTATCGCGCCGAGCAATACGCCGAGGCGGCGCAGGCTTTTGAGGCGGCCGCCCAGGCGCTCGAGCAGGCCGGCGATCCGGGGGCGGCGGCCGAGATGCGCAACAACCTGTGCGTGGTCCGCCTGGCCCAGGCGGACTGGGAAGGGGCGCTGGCGGCTGTGGCCGGCACCCCCGAGACCTTCCGGCGTCTGGGCGACATCCTGCGCGAGGGCCAGGCGACGGCCAACCTGGCCGCCGCCCACGACGGCGCCGGGCGCCTCGAGCCGGCGGCCGCGGGCTACCTGCAGGCCATCGACCTGCTCGGCCGGGCCGGCGACCAGGAGACCCGCGCGGCCTGCTTCAAAAAACTCAGCGCCCTGCAGATCAAGCTCGGCCAGCAGATGCAGGCGCTGGCCTCCATGCGCTCCGGCCTCAACCTGTCCCCGGACTCAGACCTGAACGCCAAAGAGAAGATGCTCAAGGACCTGTTGAACCGGGCGATGAAGATGATGGGGTTGTGAAAGCCCGGATCGCCACATCACCGCTGCCTCGCTCTCCACGCTCAAGAGCCCAAACCGGATCGGGGGGTCTCAAGTTGCGGGTCGGGCCTGGCTGGGTCCTGATCGCCCTGGTGAGCGCCGCCTGCCTGCCGGCCAACGCGGCGACGGCCCCGGTCGCGCCGCCTGCCCGTTCAACCGCGCCGGTCTTCGTTTCCCCCACGCCCTGGCCCCCCAGCTCCGCTGCGCCCTCGCTCCCCAGCCCGCACCTCCCCACGGCCACGCTGCCGCCCAGCCCGACGCCGGCTCCCGTCAGCCCGACCGCCGAGCCGGAGATCACGCTGCTGTTCACCGGCGACATCAATCCGGCGCGCTGCGTCTACCAGATGGCCAGAGACGCCGGCGACATGGCCTTGCCCTACCGCCCGCTGGCTGACGTGCTGCAGAGCGCCGACCTGACCATCGGCAGCCTGGACGCGTCCATCTCGGACTACAACCCGCCCAGCCCGTGCGCCGAGTTCCATCGCAACCTGCTGGCGCCGGCGGAGACGGTCCAGGGCCTGCAGTTCGCGGGCTTCGATCTGCTGGCGGCGGCCACCAACCACATCAAGGACTGCGGCCTGGTGCGCGGCTGCGACCACGAGTCCCTCCTGGAGACGCTGTCCAACCTGCGCGCCGCCGGGATCGAACCGGTGGGGGCGGGGCCGAATCTGGCCGAGGCCGCGGCGCCCGTGATTGTGGAGGTGCGCGGCGTGCGCTTCGCGTTCCTGGCGTTCACGGCCATCAACGGCGAGGTGTGGGCGGACGAAGCCGCGCCCGGCGCCGCGCCGTTTCTGAAAGAGGTCTACGTCGACGCCGTCCGGCGCGCGCGGGATGAGGCCGATGTTGTGGTGGCGCTGCCCCATTGGGGCCGCGAGTTTACCGGCCAGATCACCTGGGAGCAGGCGCTCGGGGCCGACGCGCTGGTGGATGCCGGCGCGAGGCTGGTGGTCGGCAACAACCCCCATCACGTCCAGGGCGTGGAGACCTATCCGAACGGCGCCGTCGTCGCCTACGCGCTGGGCAACTTCGTCTTCGATCAACAGTGGTCCGACGGCACCGTCTTCACCGTCCAGGGGCTATTGCTCCGGGCGCGCTTTCGGGGCGCGACGCTCCAGGGCGTGGACCTGATCCCCATCCACATCTACGACAACTTCCAGCCTCGCCTGGCGCCGCCCGCCGAGGCGGCGCAAATCCTGCGCGACGTAGAAGCCTCGCTCCAGACCCGGCCGCGCGCCGCTTCGCCCTGACGCAGTTTCCCGGCTCGCATTTCGCCCGGCCCGGTGAGCAAAAAATGAGCAGTGAATGGTCTGGAAGGCAGCCCGCCCTCGGCGCATACTGGGGCTGTCATGTACGACAGCCGCTCTTTCACCTCGCGCTCCCTCCGGACGGACGGCGCGACCGCCAGGCCAACCCCGCAGCTGGCGGCGGACCTGATCGCGGCCTGGAACGACCACGCGCCCGAGCGTATCGCGGCTTTCTACGCGCCGGACTTCGAGGGCGACGACATTGCCCAGCCCCAGCCGCAGCGCGGCCCCGGCGGTATCCGCCGGATCACGGCCTACTACTTTCGGGCTTTCCCTGATCTTGAGGTTGAACTGGACGATCTGATCGTGCAGGGCGACCGCGCCGTTTTGCTCTGGACCTGGCGCGGCACGCACCGGGGCACGTTTATGCGTATCCCGCCCACCGGCCGGGTCGTCGCCGTCCGGGGGACCACGGCCCTGACAATCGAAGGCGGCCTCATCCGGCGCAGTTCCCGGATGTGGGACCTGGCGGGCCTGCTGCGCGGCCTGGGCCTGCTGCCGGAACTCTGAGGCCGCCGCCGAGACGGAGACGCCATGCTGCGCTCGGATCACGTCCCCCCTCGCCGCCGCCCGGCCCTGTGGTTGAGCTACCTGATCGCGATGTGGCGTTACCTCACCGACCTTTTGCGGTGAGTGATCAGCGGAGGGAGCCGTCCATGGCCAGCAACGACTATCAGTTCGTCACTCACTGGCGCGTGCGCGCCACGCTCGACGAGGTCGCGGCGGTTCTGGGTCAGGCCCGCGATTTGCCGCGCTGGTGGCCGTCCGTTTATCTCGACGTGCGCGAGCTGGAGGCCGGCGGCCCGGACGGTCTGGGCAAGGTGGTCAGCCTGTACACCAAGGGCTGGCTGCCTTACACGTTGCACTGGCAGTTCCAGGTGGTCGAGGCGCACAGCCCGCACGGTTTTACACTGGAAGCCTGGGGCGACCTGACCGGCCGCGGCGTGTGGACCTTCGCCCAGGACGGCGACTGGGTGGAGATCACGTACGATTGGCGTGTTCGCGGCGACAAACCCCTCTTCCGCTACTTTTCCTTTCTGCTCAAGCCTCTCTTTGCCGCCAACCACCACTGGGCCATGCGCCAGGGCGAGCGCAGCCTGAAACTGGAGCTGGCCCGCCGCGGGGCGCGCACCGTCGCCGAGCGTGCGCGCCTGCCGGCGCCTCCCGGCCCGACGTTCGCCTGGCTTGTGCGGCGCGGGCAGGCCTGGGACAGCATCCGGTCGCGGGCGGCGAGCCGGGCGCAGGCGGGTTCGCTGTGATGACCGGGCCGGTCTCCCCCGAACCGCCGCCCGTGATCGCGCGCCTGCGGGCCGCCTGGAATGCCCGGGATCTGGCCGCACTTCAGGCCTGCTTCCACCCCAACTACGAGAGCCGGCAGCCCCTGCACCCGGACCGCGCCTTCCGGGGCCGGGAGGGCCTGGCGCGTTGCTGGGGCATGCTCCTGGAAGCCGTCCCGGATTTTCAGGCCGAGCTCCTGGGCTGCGCGGCGGCCGGCGACGTCGTCTGGACCGAATGGCGCTGGACCGGCAGCCCGCTGGGCGGCGGCGCCTTCACGGCCGGGGGCGTGATGATCTTCGGCCTGGAGGCAGACCAGATCGCCTGGGCGCGCATCTACACCGAGACCGTCCAGGTCCAGGGACCGGATTTCGACGCCATCCTGGATGAGATTTTGCGCTGCGCCCCGGCGCCGGACGCCGCCTGAGGCGTCCGGCTGGCGAAGCTCATCAAAACGATGTTCATCTTCAATCCTGACCGCGTGGCGGCGGCGGAAGCCGCCGGCTGGCGCGCCTACTATGACCGGGACTGGCCCCGGCTCCTGGGCCTGATCGTCTCGTTGAGCGAGGCCCAGTTCCGCATCCCGCTCCCGATCTCCTGGCTGGCGGCCTATCACATCGTCCGGGCCTCAGCCGCCTGGGCGCCGCTCCACCACGATCTGGGCCTCGTCCGGCGGCACCTGGAGCGCTACTACCGGATCGCGCGCCGTCACTCGGGCCTGCGTTTTGACCCGGCCCGCGCCGCGCAGCTCGAGGTCCGCTACTGGGACGTCCACCGCCGGCTGTCCATGACCGGCCAGGCCGACAAGGCGGAATTTGTCGAGGCCCTGACCGACCTCCACGCCGAGCTGTTCGGCCTGCCGCCGGAGCAGGCGCGCGAGTCGGCCGAGTGGCGCGTGCGGGCCAACAACACCGTGGACGCGATCACGGGCGGGACGTCGGCTGATCCGGCCGGCGATTGGCGCCGGCTCGAAGAGCACTTGCGCCAATGTTATTTCTCGCTCGCCCGCGCCCTGGCGCGCCGCGCCGAAGTCGTCCCTGCCTGAGGAGGCGCCCGCAGGGACGTGTGGTTCCCGGTCTCAAGCTGGGTTTTCAGGACACGGGCCGCCGCATCAGCCGCTAGCGGTGGAGGGCCGCATGACGACCGCCATGGCCCCATTTGAGTTAGACCACCTCGCAATCTTCACGAGAGTGGATGCGCCGGAGGCCGCGGCCCTGGAGGCGCTTGGCCTGCAGCGCCGGGCAGGCGTGACCCGGCACGGCGATCCGGCGACCCCTGGCCCTTGTGGTACAGCACTTTCCGGGGCAATCTCCCCGAACCCGCGCACCCGCTCGGCGTGAAGACCCTGACCGGCGTCCACATCGCCGTAACGGGCGGCGCGCTCTCGGACAAGGCCCGCCTGCTCAACGACGCGGGCCTGGTGACGATTGAGACTGGCCCGGAGCCGCTGATGACCCTGACCCTGGATGGCGGCCGGCAGGGCCGGCGGCTGGATGTGCGGCCGATACTGCCGCTTGTTCTGAAGGTATAGGGCCGCCTGCGGCGGGTGCCTTCGCCGCTGGTGGTCAATCTCCAGGCCGCCGCGCCTGGGCGCAACCATTTCCGCCGTCGCCCCGGCGAAGGCCGGGGCCCAGAAGCTCCCGCTCTTCTGCGCGCTTCTGCTCCGGGAGGCCGGCTCTCGCCGGCATGACGTTGGTGATGGGTGTCTGACAGCCGGACGGGTCAGCCAAAAGCCCGAAGGCACCCCTGCGGCGGGCCTCACGGGGCCGGCCGGTACCATTCCATCCCGGACGGCGTGGTCTGGAAGCCGAGCGCCTTCAGCACGGCCTCTCCCGCGCTCCGGGACACGCGCGCGCCGTCCCATTCCGTGACGACGATCCGGCCGGGGGCGTGCGGACGGGCGAGATAGGCCCGGACCGCGCGCTCGACGACGTCCGGCCCAGTGCCGGAAGCGATGGCCACGCGCCGGCCGTTGTCTTCAAAGGCCGCCGCCAGTTGACCGCGCACGAGCGCGACATGCGTCGAGGGCACGCGCGCCAGGCTCAGGCCGGCCCCCGCGGCGCCGCCCAGGACGCAGGCCGGGTCCATGGCGCTCAACACGACGACGGCGTCGTCGGGCGGCTCGCGCAGCTTCTCCACCGCCTCCGGCAGCGCAAACTGCGCCCCCGGCAGCCCGGCGACAAAGTAGCCGCGCCGCACCTCGCCGCGCATCTCCAGCCGCTGTAACACCTGATAAAGACGCGCCCAATCCCAGTCTCCGGCCTCACGCTCCAGGCAGTCACGGGTCACGATCCCATGGCGCGCAAGCAGCACGCGCGCTAGCCCCTCGGCCCGGCCCTCGTCCGAAAGGGCGGGGCCCAGCACGCGGGCGCGCTGCAACAGCGCCCAGCGCCCGCCTGCGCTGGCTGAGGCTGTCGGCGCCGTGGAGCGCAGCCGGCGCGACACCTGCTGCCGGGCCTGGCGGTAGCGGCCGGGTGTGAGCAGCCGGGCGCCGAGCCGGGCCGCCAGTTCCTCTTCGAGCGGGCTCAACGGCCGGCGTTCGCGGTCAGCCTCCGGCCCCGCCGCTGCAGCCTGGCGCAGCGTCTCAAAAGAGTCGTTCGTGATCAGGCCGGCGGCTATCAGTTCGCTTAGCGCGTGACCCAGTTCAGCGGGGTTGAGCGCCAGTCCGGCCTCGAGGTCTGCCGTAAAGGAGGCGCCCTCGGATTTCAGGAAGTCATACACGGCCTGCGCGGGGGCGCTCAACCCCTCCACCGCCGGCGGCTCCAGGAACAGCGCGCCTTCGCCCCGGAAGAACAGGCGCACCCGCAGCCGGCGCGGGTCGCGTCCGCTCCGGGTCCCCTCATCCGTAGAGGTGGTCATTGCCGGCGCGCCCGCCCAGACGAGTTCGCCGGCCTGGCCCAGCGCGTCCAGGTCGGCCGGGTCATAGCGCGCCAGCCGGCCGGGCAGGACCTCGCGCTCCCAGATTGAGATGGGCAGGGCCAGCCCGCGCAATTGCTCCAGGATGCGGCGCAGACCATCCGGGCCGTGGAGGCGCTGGGCGGGGTGGACGTGCTGCCAGCGCGCGAGAAAAGCGGCGTAGGCCGCCAGCGAGACCGGCTGGACCTCCTGGCGCAGGCGCGCCAGCGTGCGGCGCTGCATCTGCTCGAGCAGGCGCGCGTCGCAATACTCGTCGCCGACCGCGACGCTGAACCGGCCGCGCGCCAGCTCACGGGCGGCCACCCACTGCGCCAGGGTCTCGTCCAGCCAGGCGGCCGGGAACGGGTAGCGGGCCTGGATCGCGGCGCGGGTCACCGGGCCCGCCGCGCGCAGGAAGCGGCGCAGGACGTCGGCGGCTTCGGGGCCGGGGGCCTGGCCGGCCGCCTGATAAATCCCGGCGAGTTCAGCCGCCACCCAGCGCTTTTCCCCGCCGAGGGTGATCTCGACCGCGCGGCCCGCGCCGGCCAGTTCGCCCAGCCAGGCGGCGCCGTCGCCCGCGCAGCGCGCGACGACCTCGGCGGTGGTCAGATCGCCCAGCTCGCGGAGCAGCAGGGCCAGCTCCTCGACCGTGCGCGCCTGGTGGCCGGCGGCGAGGTGGCCGGCCCGCTGCACGACCTCGGCCACGGCCTCCGGCCTCAACCGCCGGCTCCAGTCGCCGGCGTCGCCGCCGAGGTCCGCCGCGGGCGGGAGCGCGAGCGCCCGCAACTGACGCTCGGCCTTGGGCGCGTCCCACTCGTACATGAAGACGCTGACGAAGTTGTACAGCAGGCTGGCGGCCACCGGCGAGGGCGTCGCCGTCTGGATCGCGGCCACCGCAATCTCGCCCGACTGGATGCGCGCCAGGATCTCTTCCAGGTGCGGCAGGTCGAAGACGTCGCGCAGGCAGTCGCGCGTGGTCTCGGCCACGATCGGGAAGTCGTCAAAACGGCGCGCCAGGGCGAGCAGGTCCCTGGCCTTCAGCCGCTGGAGCCAGAACGGCGTGCGCTTCTGCCCGCGCTGCCGGGGGAGCAGGAGCGCGCGCGCCGCGTTCATGCGGAACTGCGCGCCGAAGACGGCCGAATCGGGCAGCTCGCGCAGGATCAGGCGGCGCGCCTCGTCCGGGGTCAGCGTCCGGACGATGTCCACCGGCGGCTCCCGGTCGGAGCCCGGGAAGCGGAAGATGAGGCCGTCGTCGTTGGTCTGCGCCTCGGGCGTGACCCCGGTGCGTTCGCGCAGGCGGGCCTGCAGGGCCAGCGCCCAGGCCCCGTTGACGCGGCCGCCGAAGGGCGAGTGGACCACCAGACACGTGTCGCCTACGGCGTCCTGGAAGGTCTCGGCCACGATGGTCCGGTCCGATGAGAGGACGCCGACCGCGTCGAGCTGGCGCCGCACGTGCTCCACCAGGTTGCGGGCCGAGCGCTCGTCGAGCCTGTACTCGCGCCGCAGCCACTGCTCGGCCGCGTCCGTGTCTGCGGCCCCGGCCAGCCGCCCGGCAATCTCGCGCCGGAACTGGCCGATCCGGACCCCCAGCTCGTAAGGCCGATACGGGTAGTCGCCGTTCCAGAAGGGCATGCGCGGCGTCGCGCCGGCCGCCTCCGTCACCAGCAGGCGGTCGTCCCTGATCTCGGTCACGCGCCAGACGCTGCTGCCGAGCAGGAAGGCGTCGCCCACGCGCGTCTCGAACACGAACTCCTCATCCAGCTCGCCGACCCGGGTCTGGCCGTCGCTCAGGTAAACGCCGTAAGCGCCGGTGTCCGGGATGGTGCCGACGTTGCTCATCGCCAGCATCCGGGTGCCGGGCAGGGCCGCCAGACGATCGTTGACGCGGTCCCAGGCGAGTTTCGGGCGGAGCGCGGCGACAGCGCGGACCTGGGGCGCGTCGAGATAATACTTCCCGGCGAGCATCTCCAGAACGGCCTGGAACTGGTCCGGGGCCAGGTTGCGGTACGGGTAGGCCTGCCGGACCAGGTCGAACAGGTCGCGCACCGGCCAGGGCTCCATCGCCACCATCGCCACGATCTGCTGCGCCAGCACGTCCAGCGGGTTCTCGGGCGTGTAGGTCGGCTCGACGTCCCCGTCCAGCATCCCGCGCGTGATGGCGGCGGCCTCCATCAGGTCTTCGCGGAAGGTGGCGTAGATGCGGCCGTGGCTGGTCTGGCCCACCAGGTGGCCGGAGCGGCCGACGCGCTGCAGGCCCTGGGCCACGCTCTTGGGCGACTGGAGCTGGACGACCAGGTCCACGGCGCCGATGTCGATGCCCAGCTCGAGCGAGCTCGTGCCGACCAGCGCCGGGAGGCGCCCGGCCTTGAGGTCCTCCTCCATCTGGCGGCGCGCCTCTTTGGACATGCTGCCGTGGTGCGCGCGGATGGGGCCCTCGGCGCCGATGGCGAAGATGCCCCGGTCGCGCATCTGGCCGCCGGGGGCCAGCGCCTCGGGGCTGCCGGGCGGGATCGCCTCGGATTGCTCGGCGGCGAGCTGCGCGTTGAGGCGGTCGGCCGTGCGCTCGGCCAGGCGGCGGTTGTTGGCGAAGATGAGCGTGGTGCGGTGGCGGCGGATATCGTCCAGCACCTGGGGGATGACGGCCGGCCAGACGCTGTCGCCGGGCAGGTCGCGGAAGTCGTCCACGGCCGTGACCACTTCCAGCTTGAGCGCTTTGCGATAGTGGGCGTCGACGATGGTCACCGGGCGCGGCGCGAGCCCGGCCGGGCCGTGCGCCTGGCCGCCCAGGAACCGCGCGGCCTCCTCCAGCGGCCTGACGGTGGCCGACAGGCCGATGCGTTGGACAGGCCCCTCGGCCAGGCGCGTCAACCGCTCCAGGCTGAGGGCCAGGTGGGCGCCGCGTTTGTTGCCGCACAGCGTGTGGATCTCGTCCACGATGACGCCGCGCACGGTGCGGAACAGCGTCCGCGCGCGCGGGCTGGTCAGCATCAGGTAGAGCGATTCCGGGGTGGTGATCAGGATATCGGGCGGGCGCCTGAGCATCTGGGCCCGGGCGCTGGCCGGCGTATCGCCGGTGCGCACGGCGACGCGCAGTTCCGGCCAGGGCTGGCCGCGCCGGGCGGCGGCCGCGCGCAGGCCTTCGAGCGGAAAGCGCAGGTTGCGCTCGATGTCGTTGTTGAGCGCCTTGAGCGGCGAGACGTAGAGCAGGCCGATCCCGTCCGGGCGCGCCTTCGCGTCGGGCGCAGCCCCCGCGGCCGACCGGGCGCGGTAGAGTTCGTCGAGGCCCCACAGGAAGGCGGCCAGCGTCTTCCCCGAGCCGGTCGGGGCGAGGATGAGCGCGTGCTCTCCGCGCTGGATGGCCGGCCAGCCCTCGGCCTGGGGCGGGGTGGGCTGGCCGAACGTCTCGCGGAACCAGGTCCGGGCGGCGGGCGAAAAAGAGGCGAGCGGGTCCATAGACGATTCATTGTAACCCGGACGCCGCGCCGCGCGCGCACACGCGGCCGTCGTTGATCACGCCCCATTGCCCGTTCACCACGGCCGGGCCCAGGCCGTGGCGTGAAAGTCGGCCTGGAAACAAGAAATCCCCATTCCGGGGACTTCTTGACCTGGTGAGCCATGAGGGACTCGAACCCCCAACCAACTGATTAAGAGTCAGCTGCTCTGCCAGTTGAGCTAATGGCCCGAAGTTGTCAGCAGGAAACCATTATACGGATCGGCCATGATCTGTCAATGATTTAATCGGGTGCGGAACGGGCTACAACGCGCGTTCGGTGGCGGGGTCAAACAGGCCGATTTGCTCGCCGTCCACGCCCAGGCAGATTCGCTCACCTTGACCCTGATGACCGACGCGCGGGCGGCCTGACCGGCGCGCGCCATGTGGTCGCGGCCATGGGAGGCGCGGCGCGCGGCCTTCCCCCTCGGACCGGCGGAGCTCGGCGTTGCGGGCCGCGCTCACGTTCAGCCTGGGGGCCGTTACGGCCGCCCACGCCGACGGTGAACGACCGGCCGCGTCGGGACGGGCCGCCGACGCCTCCGGCTGTTCAGCCGAGACGGTCCTGGTGGAGCCCGCTTACCTGAACCCGGACTGGTGGGCAGGGGCCATCGAGTATGGCTTTCCGTAGAATTGGGCCAGGGGGACAGGGGGCCGAGTTTTGTGTCATTTCCAACCGGCAGGGGCGCACGGCCTGTCCTGCGGCGCTTACCCCTGCGCGAGCCGGCGGGTCAGCGCGCTGACCCCCGCCCCCAGATAGATGACCAGCAGGCCCGCTATGGCCGGGATGGCGGCCAGAGTCAGAAACAGGCCGGACGCAAAGCCGGCCTCGTACTTGTTCGCATCCGTCTGCAAATACCAGACGGACCCATCCTCCAGGGCGGCATAGTGAACCTGGCCCTCCTCCCCCAGGTCGGTGTAGGAGAGCCCCACCAGACTGACCACCCCCTCCGGCGGCTTGAAGGCGGGCGGGGTGGTGATTTCCGTTCCGCGCCCCGTCATCCGCTGTTCGGGCCGGGCGGTGGCCTCCCAGCCCCTGGAAGGCGAGCCGATCCCGTAATAAAAGTAAGATCCGGAGTCCGCGCGAATGATGACGTGCAATTCCCCGGCGCCGGCTACTTCCACGGCGGGCGCGGGCGGCGCAGGGAGCTGTTGCCAGCCCCGGGGGGCGTTGAAACTGGCGTAGATCAGGGCGGCTGCCAGCGCCGGCAGCCCAAGACAGAGCGCCGCCGGGACGACGAGATACGTGAGCAGGGACACACCCAGGCGCGTGGACGTCTTCTTTAAGCGGGCCAGGACATGGTCCAGGCCTGCGCCAAACCACAACAGCGCGATCAGCGCCAGCGCCGAAGGCACACCCAGGCTCAGGCTCGACTGGAGCTTTTCGCCCATCGTCCTGGCATCCACCGACAGGACCCAGACCAGGCCCAGGGCGCAGGCGGAAACGGCCAGCGACACACAGCCGAGAACGACGAGGGGGAGATAACGTTTCATATTCATCCAGCGGCATGAACTTCCCAGAGCCGTATCCCGATGTCTGTGTCAAAGCGTTGGGGCGCGCGGCCGTGCGCCCCGGCTGGTGGGAAATTACACAAAATTCGAAAACCGACCCTTCCTACGCCCAGCGGGGGATGCGCTCTACGAACCGGTGAGCGCCCAACTCGCGGCCGAGCCGCTTCAGCCGGGGCTGCGCGCCGCGCCACTCCAGGTCCGACAGAGTCTCCTTCAGCGGCACATCCCGGCGCAGCGTCGCCAGCTGGCGGTACAGGCGCGCCTCCGCGTGGTGCGCCTTGAGGCTCTCGGCCAGCCGCTGCGCGCGCCCGGCGCCCAGCCCCCATAATCTGTGGTCGTCCGGGATCGCCTCCAGGTGCTCGTAGCGGGCCAGCACCCGGGCGGCGGATTTGGCCCCCCAGCCGGGGACGCCGGGATAGCCGTCGGCGGAGTCGCCGACCAGGGCCAGCCAATCCGGGATGGAGGCCGGCCGCACCCCGAACTTCTCCACCACCGCCGCTTCGTCGTAGACGATCTCCCGGCGGCGGTCCCAGCACACCACGCGGGTCCCGGAGACCAGCTGGGCCAGGTCCTTGTCCGGCGAGCAGATCACGATCTGCTCGACGGAGCGCCGGCCCTGAAAGCGATTCGTCGCGGTCGCCAGGGCGTCGTCGGCCTCGAACGTCGTCATCGGCCAGACCACCACGCCCAGGGCGGCCGCCGCCCGTTCGGCCAGCGGGAACTGGGCCAGCAGCTCGGCCGGGACGCCGGCCGCAGTTTTGTAGCCGGGATACAGGTCGTTGCGGAACGACTCGATGACGTGGTCGAACGCGCAGGCGACGTGGGTGGCGCCGGACTTCGTCAGGAGCGCCAGCAGGCTATTGAGCAGGCCGAGCGTGGCGCCGACCTCGCGGCCATCCGGGGCCTGGCGGGGCGGCGCGCCGTAGAAGCTGCGGAAGAGTTCGTAAGTGCCGTCGACCAGATGGATTTTCATCGCTTCACCAGGCCATGCAGGCGGTCGCATCGCTCGGGCCTTGACGCAGCGGCCGAGCCGGTTGAGAAGTGCTCGATGGCGCTTACGCCAGGGCCACTTGCGTCACCGCCGGCAACGACGCGGCGGGGGCGCGCGCCGCGAGGGCTGCGAGTTGCCCGGGCGTCAACTGCGTCTCCAACTCGGCGCACAGCCGGTCCGCGCGGGCGCGGGTCCCCGCCGCGCTGGCGGCCTGGCGCGCGACGCAGGCGGCCAATAGCCAGGCCCGTTCGACCTCGCCAACCCGCGCGTCCAGGCTGGCCAGGATCAGCAGGGCGTCGAGCGCCAGGGGCGAGGCGTGGATATCGTGCGCGAGGCGCAGGGCGTTCAACAGCGTTGTTCGGGCTTCCGACAGGTCGCCGGCCATCATCTCCGCTTCGCCGAGGTAGATTAACGTCCGGGCAATGTCCCAGCCCTTGAAGTATTCGCCAAAGACCTCCAGGCTTCTCTGGAGGTGCTCCCGCGCCTCGCGCCAATGGCCGGTCGCCAGCCTGGCCAAACCGAGATAGCGGTAAGCGGTGCCCATCCCCCAGCGATTCTGGGTGCGTTCGCACAACGCGAGGCTTTCCCGCATGGAGGCCACGGCTTCCTCGTGCCGGCCCAGCGCGACCTGCGTCTCGACGAGGAAGTTCAACCCCAGCGAAATCGAGTGGGGGTCGCCCAGCTCCCGCCAAAGCCTCAGGCCCGCCTGCATCTGGGCGTAGCCCGTTTCGTATTCGCCCGCCAGGCTTTCGACATGCCCCAGGTTATAGACCCCGTACGCGGTAAACCACGGGTCGTTGGCCGCCCGCGCGTACGACAGGCCTTCCTGTATCCGGGCCCGCGCCTCGCCATAGTCGCCGTTCAGGTGTGCGAGGGTGCCGCTGAAGATCAGCGCGTCCGCCAGGAGCGCCTGCTCGTTGACGGAGCGCAGGATGGCGATGCTGTCCTGGTAACGTTCCTGCGCCCGATCGAAATCGCCCGATCGGAAGCAGAGCAGCCCCTGCTGCACGAGGGCGGACCCCCGGACCCGGTCGGTGTTGACATCGCGCGGTCTGGCGTTCAACGCCTGGACCAGCAGTTCCAGCTGGTCAATGCCGTCATAGATCAGGCCGGCGACCTCGAAGTACCAGCCCAGGGCGCGGACTGCCCGGCCGAGGCTCTCAAAATCCCCGCGCGTGATCCCCCAGCGCCAGGCCGTGCGCAGGTTGTCCAGCTCGAAGGTCAATTCGCGCATGGCCGCCTGCTGCGCGGCGCTCTTCAGTTTCTTGTCATGTCCGGATGCCAGGCCCAGATAATACTCGCTGTGGCGGTCGCGGGTTTCGAGACAATGCGGCTCGTCTTCGGCGAGGCGAGTCAGGGCATATTGGCGGATGACTTCGTGCAGATCGTAGCGTCCGCTTTCTGAGCGGCGCACGAGCGATTTGGAAACCAGCGCCGCGAGCGAGGGCAGCGTGGCGCCCGCGACCTGTTCGGCCGCCTCGCGGCTGAAGCCGCCCTGGAAGACCGCCAGCCGGCTCAGAACGGCGCGCTCGTCCGGCGCGAGCAGCCGCCATGAATGGTCGAAGGCCGCGCGCAGGCTGCGGTGACGCGCCGGTATGTCGCGCAGGGCCGTCGCCAGAAAATCCAGGTTGCGCTCGATCTCGCGCGCAATCTCCCGGCAGGAGAGCACCGACGTCCACGCCGCCGCCAGTTCGATCCCCAGCGGCATCCCCTGGACCATCTGGCAGATGCTGGCCGTCGCGGGCCGCTCGTCCGCGGTCAGCTCAAAATCCGCCCGCGCCCGCCGCGCGCTCTGCACGAACAACGCCACGGCGCTGTAGTCGTCGAGTTGTTCGACCTGCCCGGCCGGAGGCGCCGGCAGGCCCTGGATTTCGAAGACCCATTCCCCCTGCAAATTCAGCCGTTCACGCGAGGTGACCAGCAGCTTCACCTTCGGCGCGCGCTCCAGGATCTCTGTGAACAGCCCGGCGCCGCTCAACAGGTGTTCGACGTTGTCCAGGACGATCAGCTGATGTTTGTCGTTCAGGTGGCGAAGCAACTGCAGGCGCGGCTCGACCTGTCCCTGAAACGCCAATCCCAGGGCGTCGGCGATGGCCGGCACGATGAAGTCGGCTGAACCGAGGGGGGCCAGCGCTACAAAGGCGACGCCGTCGCAAAAAGCGGCCTGCTGCCTGGCGGCGGCGGCCAGGGCCAGGCGCGTTTTGCCAATACCGCCGGGGCCGATGAGGGTCAACAGCCGGCACGGCGGATCGTTCAGCAAGCGCGCCAGCGCGGCCAGTTCCGGCTCGCGGCCGACCAGCGGTGTGGCCGGGCAGGGGAGGCCGGAGGGGACGGAGCGCGCCTCAGGGGCTGGCGGGGGAAGCCGGTCAACCCTCCATTCGGCGCGCGCCACGCGCAAGAAGACTCCGCGCTGGTCGGGCGGAAGCCGCAGGTGGTCGGCCAGCAGTTCGGCCACCTGCCGGGAGGGACGCCGCTCATCGCTCTCGATCTTGCGGATGGCGGAGAGGGAGCATCCGACGCGACGGGCCAGTTCACCCTGGGTCAGGTCCAGGGCTTTGCGGCGCTGCTGGAGCCAGGCGCCGAAGGAGACGTCGGAGGCGGAGAGTCTGCGCTCGGTCATGGCGAATCAGGGACCGTTGGCCGGATTGTAGCACCTTTCGTGGGCGGTCTTGTCCGGCGAGCACGGGCGCGGGAAGGGCCCGCCGCCGGCGCCTGTGGCGCTTCTTGTGGCGGTAGCTGGGGCGGCCCGGCGCCACCCGAACAAACCGATTCCGCCGTCTAATGCCTGCAACCCGGCAGTTCCACCCGGCGGTGGCCCGGCCTCCGCCGAGTAGCCCGGCGGCCCAGACTGCCGGAGGAGGCGCGACTATGCCCGATCGACAGCTCACCTCGCACCCGGCTTCCATCGCCCTGGGTCAACTCCCGGCCCAACTAATCCGCACCGGCCGCCGGTTGCGCCGGCCTCTCGCGGCGACCTCCGCCGCCAACGCCGCCGCGATTGACTGCCTGGGCGGGCTGTTGATCTTCACCGGCCTCCTGATGCAGATCGCCGGCGAGGTCAGCCCGGCGGCCCGGAGAGGCCGGGCCCTCTAGTCGGCGCCAGCGACCACCATCTACTCAACCAGGAGACTCACCATGAACCTCTATCTTGTCCTTCTGTTCCGTCTCGTCCATGTGGTCGCCGGCATCCTGTGGAGCGGCGCGGCGGTCTATTACCTGTTTTTCGTCAAGCCGTCGGTGGGGGCCATCGGCGCGGCGGGGCCGCAGTTCATGCACAACCTGATGGCGCGGCGCAAACTGCCTGTCTTTATGCTCAGCACCAGCCTGCTGACCGTGCTGGCGGGCGGCCTGCTGTACTGGTCGTCGTCGGGCGGATTCAACGTGGCGTGGATCACCTCCGGCCCCGGCCTCGGCTTCACCCTCGGCTCGCTGGCGGCGCTGGTGGCATTCCTGTTCGGCACGTTCGTCATCGGCCCCACCGCCGGGCAGTTGGGCGGGCTGGGCGCGCAGATCGCCGCCTCGGGCCACGGGCCTACCCCCGACCAGGCCGCCCAAATGCGGGCGCTGGAACAGCGGCTCACCTTCGCCGAACGCGTTGACTTCATCATGCTGGCGGTGGCCATGCTGACGATGGCGACGGCGCGCTACTGGACCCTGTGATCCACAATCCGATCTACAAGCCGAGGCCGACGATGACTCTGCGACGCACCTTATCCCTGTTCTCAATCCTACTGGCGATTGTGGTGGGGGGCTGCCGCCCGCAACCGCCCACTCCGCCCGCCGTCGACGCCGGGTTCCGGCTCACCACCGCGCTGCGCGATGGGCGCCTGGTCTTCATCGGCGTCGGCGGCGAGATTGACGGCGCGGTCAACCCCGAACTGGCCGTGAGCGCCGGCGATATCGTCCGCGTGACACTCGTCAACGGCGACGGCGCGCCGCACGATTTCGCGATCCCGGCGCTCGGCGTGCAGACGGCCCTGACGACCGCAAAGGGGCGAGCCACGGACGTGGTCTTCCAGGCCGACCCGGCCGGCGCGTTCGCCTATATCTGCACCGTGTCCGGCCACCACCAGATGGGCATGGAAGGCTGGTTGCGCGTCCGCGAGCCGTGAAGGCGCCCGGTTTCTCTGGAGCCACGAACATGTCTGCGTCTGCCCGGCGGCTCAAAGCGTCATTCGCCCGTGACATCCTCGCCTTTCTGGATTGCCGTTCGGAAGCGCCGGGCCTGGCGGGCCTGAACCGGCTCATCCACGCATGCATCCGCAGGGTCCCGTGGGAAAGCGTCACCCGCCTCCTCAAACGCCACGCCGCCCGCGACACGGCCCGCTGCCCGCGCTGGCCTGATGAGCTCTGGCGCGACGCCCTGGTTTTCAACGCCGGCGGCACGTGCTTTGAGATCAACTACGCCTTCTTTGGCCTGCTGAACTGGTTGGGATACCAGGGCTATATGACCCTCAACGACATGGGAGATGCGCGCGACTGCCATGCCGCCATTATCGTGATTCTGGACGGTCAGAAATACCTGGTGGATGTCTCGCTGCCGCTCTCATACGCCGTGGCCCTGCGCGCGGAGACCGGCGCCGTGCTGCACGCCCCCTGGCTCACTTACACGGCGCATCCTCAAGCGGGCGGCGTCTATGTGATCGAGCGCTCGCCGCACCCGCGCCCTTACCTCTTCACACTCAAGGATGCGCCCGTCGCCGCGACGGCGTATGAGCGCGCCGTCGAAGACGACTACGGCCCGGCCGGCCGTTTCCTCGACCGAGTCGTGATCAACAAGGTGGTGGGCGAGCGGGCCTGGCTGTTCAACAGCGCCGCCCGGCCTTACCGGCTGGAGGCCTTTGATCGCGCCGGCCGGCGTGAGGTCCTTTTGCCTTGTGGGGATCCGGCGCGCTCACTGGCCGATTTCTATCGGATGCCGGCGGACAAGATCGCCGCCGCGCTGGCGTTCCTGCCGTTGGCGGCCGGGGAAACGATATGAACCCCCTGACCGTCGCCCATTTCGAGCGCTGGCTGGAGGCCTACGGCCGGGCCAGCGCGCAAAATGACCCGGCGGCCTCCGCCGCGCTGTTCGCCGAAAACGCCGAGTATTACGAGACGCCTTTCGCGGACCCGCTCGTCGGGCGCGAGGCCATATACCAGTACTGGAGGCTGGGCGCGCTCAACC
>DAOUAB010000209.1:0-5693 GCA_034434015.1 Anaerolineales bacterium | reverse complement strand
ACGCGGCCGAGCGCCTGGGCGAGGCCGAGAGCGCCACGCGCGACCGGCACGCCGCGTACACGTTCGGCCTGTGGCGCGCACGCGAAGCCGCTCTGAAAGGCGCCGGCCAGCTCGACGCGCTGCGCGAGCTCTCGGCGGAGAGGGACAACCTGCGGGCGGCCTGGGCCTGGGCGCTCCAGACCGGACAACTCGACGTGAGCGACGCCGCCTGGCCTGCGCTGTGGGCCTTCTACGAGATGCGCGGCGGCTTCGCCGAGGGCGGCGCGTTGTTCGAGCAGGCCGTCCAGGCGGCGCGTGACGGCCCATCACCGCTGAGGCTGGGCCGCGCGCTGACCTATCTGGGGTGGTTCCAGATGCGCCTGGGGCGCTTTGCCCAGGCGCACGCCCTCTTCGACGAGGCCCTGGCGCGGCTGCGTCCCGCCGGCGATCCGGCGGCCGAGTCGTCGGCGGCGCTGTTCATGGGGATCTTGAAATACGTCAGCGGCGAGTGGCAGGCCGCCTGGGAGTGGCTGACGGAAGCGCGCGCGCTGGCTGAGCGTCTGGGCGACCGCTGGCTGGCGGCTCAGGCTCTGATCAATCAGCAGGGGGCGGCGGGCGCGCTCACCGGGCGCTGGTCGGAGGCCTACGCCGGTATGCAGGCGGCCCTGGACGCGATGCAGGCGTTGGGCGATGTCCGCACCCGCGTCACCGCGCTCAACTTCTACGTCGCGCCGCTGGCCATGGCGTTGGGCGATTACGCCGGTCTGCGGCGGCCACTGGAGGAGGCGCTGGCCTTTTTCGAGCAGGCCGGCGACGCATGGGGGCTGGCGCTGACGTACGCCAACCTGGGGCGCGTGGCGCAGGCCCAGGGCGACTTCGCCGAAGCGCGCCGCCTGCTCGAGCGCGGGCTGGCTCTGCACGCCGAGTTAGGCGCGCGGGCCGACGTGGCCTTCTCACGCCTGCGGCTCGGCCAGTTGGAAGCGGCGGCCGGCGAGGGCGACCAGGCCGAGGTCCATCTGCGCGCCGCCCTTCGCCTGGGGATGGAGGTCAACGCCCTCCCCACCGCCCTGGAGGCGGCCGGGGCGCTGGCCCAGCTGTGGGCCGGCCGCGATGGCGCGGCCGGCCGCGCCCTGGAACTCGGGCTGCGCGTGATGCGCCACCCGGCCTGCCCCGCCGAACTGCGCGCCGCCCTCGAGCCGTTGTGCCGGGACCTGGCCGACCGCCTCGGGCCGGAGCAGGCCGAGACGGTCCAGGCCCATGCGTCGGCGGAGGACTTCGCTTCCGCCGTCCGTCGCTTGTCAGGCGACGCGCTGCGGACAGAGTGATTGTCCCCGTCGCCCGCGGGCGGATGGTATAATGGCGTTCATCAGGTAACCAGATTTGCGTGGACCGGGGCCGCCAAACCTGTTATCAGGCTGGCGGTCACTTCTTTTCCGGGCGACTGTTCGGAGGTGGGGGACGACCGTTCTCAAGGTTGCGCTCTGTTCCAGGAGAAAGCCATGACGTTTCAAGTCAACGATCGTGTCGTGCATTCGGCCCATGGCGTCGGCCAGATCGTCGGTCTGGTCACGCGCCGCTTCCCCGAACTTGAGGCGCGCCAATACTACGAAGTCGCTATCGAACGCAGCACCGTCTGGGTGCCCGTCGACGGCGACATCGCCCGGGAACTGCGCCTGCTGACGCCCAAGGCCGAACTGGCCCGCTACCGGGCGGTGCTGCAGGGCCGCCCGACCCCCCTGACTCCGGACCATCGCCAGCGCCGCCTCGATCTCAACAACCGGCTGAAGGTCGGCTCGTTGCAGGAGCTGTGCGAAGTGGTGCGGGACCTGACCGCCCGCGGCTGGAAGAAGCCGCTCAACGAGATGGACGCCGCCGGCCTGCGGCGCGCGCGCGAGGGGCTGTGCCGCGAATGGGCCGCCGCCGCCGAGGTGTCGGTGGCCATCGCGGCCCAGGAAATCGACGCCCTCTTGCTGGAGTGCAAACGCATCTATCGCGTGTAACCCGGAACGGGGGCCGGCGCCCAGCCGGCCGCCCGGCCGGCGCGACCCTCCCGACGGAAGGCGCGCGCCCTCGCCACCTGTTCATCGTGCGCCTCTGGCACGAGCCAGGCCGCACGTCGGCCGAGGGCCAGTGGCGCGGCTCGGCGGAGCATGTGCCCTCCGGCCAGCGCCGCTACTTCGCCACGTTCGAGGCGCTGGCGCACTTCCTCTGGCAGACAATGGACGAGGCGCGGCCGGCCGACGGGCCCGGGCCGGGCGCGAGCTGAGCGGCCAGTTCGGGATAAACGGTCCGCGCTTTGACAAGCTCGGGCGGACGCCAACTCAGGTGGGATCGGCTTTAGGGCGCTCCGGGGGCGCTTCGCCCTGCGGAACCGAAACGGCGAGCGCGGCCAGCGCGAAGAGGCTGGGGAGCGCCAGGCCGATTTGAGCCATCAGGCACGCCAGAGAGCCTGTCGCCTGAGAATAACGGCCTGAAACCGTCAGCGCCAACGCAGCGCTGTTCAGCCAGCGCAGACCGTCCAGGCCGAGCAGGCTCCAGGCCGGGCCCGCCGTCGAACCAGAGAACACTGACCGGCACGCCCACACGATCAGCAGGGTCAGGGTCAGACCCGGCAAGGCGCTCAGGCCGGCCCGGAGGGGGCTCGGTTGGGGCTCGGCCGAGAGGATCGCCAGCCACAGCGGGGTCGCGAGGATCGGCTTCAAAGTAAGCAGGGCCGCCATCCGGCCCAGCGCATGCGGCCGGTTCAGCCACAGGTAGAGGCCGAGGCCGGCCGGCAGCCAGAACGGGATCGAGCACAGGGTCAGGTTCAATACGTCGGTGTTCATCTCGACGCCCGTTATCACAACCCGGACCCTCTCCCCGGCGGCGGCCCTGGCCCCGGGAGGCGCCGCGAATCCCGGCGCTTCGCGTGAGCGCCTCGTGATCAGCGGGGCGGGCGTCGCGCGCGAGGCCGCCCTGACACGCCGTTATCGCGAGGCATGAGCCCCCGCCGGGCCGGCGGCGAAGAGCGAGGCGCGCCGCCGCGACAGGCCCCCGGCGAGCGTTCGGTCGGAGGCTTGTGGACCCCGCGCCGGTCGGCCGCCGCCGCTCACATCCGCCAGACCTTCTCGTCGTAGGCCGGCAGCTCGCAGCGCAGTTCGCCGTCCTGCCGGTACCCCAGCGCGTAACCGGCTTGCATGAGCTGGTGGATCTCGCTCGTCCCTTCGTAGATGATCGCCCCGCGCGCGTTGCGCAGATAACGTTCCACGTCGTACTCGTCGCTGTACCCGTACGCGCCGTGGATCTGGATGGCCTCGTTCGCGGCCTCAAACGAGGCGTCCGTCGCAAACCACTTCAACAGCGACGTCTCGCGCGTGTTGCGCACGCCCTGGTTCTTCAGCCAGCCGACCTTCAACAGCATCAGGCGCCCCAGCTCGTAGTCCCGCACCATGCGCGCAATCTTCTGCTGAATCAACTGGTGCTTGCCGATCTCGCGCCCGAACGCCTGGCGCGTCCGGGCGTAGCGCACGCTCGCCTCCAGCGCCGCCCGGATCAGGCCCACCGCCCCGGCCCCGACCGTGTAGCGCCCGTTGTCCAGGCACGACATCGCGATCTTGAAGCCCTCCCCCTCCTCCCCCAGCCGGTTGGCGGCCGGCACGCGCACGTCCTGGCAGTTCACCCAGCCGGTCGAGCCGGCGCGCACCCCCAGCTTGCCGTGGATGTCCCCGCGCGTCACCCCCGGCCGGTCGGTCTCGATGATGAAGGCCGAAAGCTGGTCGTGCGGGTCCGGGCGCTCCGGGTTCGTGCGCGCCACCCACAGAATGTGGTGCGCCTTGGTCGCCAGCGAGATCCACATCTTCTCGCCGTTGACGACGTACTCATCGCCCTCGCGCCGGGCCGTGGACGCCAGATTGGCCACGTCGCTGCCCACCCCCGGCTCGGTCAGCCCGAACATGCCGTACTTCTCGCCCCGGGCCTGCGGCACCAGGAAGCGCTGCTTCTGGTCTTCGGTCCCCCACTGGAGCAGGGCCAGGCTGTTCAGGCCCATGTGCACGGACATGATCACGCGCAGGTGCGTGTCCATGACTTCCAGTTCTTCGCATACCAGGCCGAGCGTCAGATAGTCGAACCCCTGGCCGCCGTACTTCTCCGGGATGCAAATCCCCAGGAGGCCGAGCTCGCCCAGGCGCGGCAGGATGCTCGGATGCATGGTCTGCGATCGGTCGGCCTCCTTGATGATCGGCGCGACCTCTTTCTGGCAGAAATCGCGCACCATCTTCTGCACCTGCACGTGCTCTTCGCTGAGGGTGAAGTCCATGATGTCTGTCCTTCTGATTGGGTCAACGGCGGGCTACGCGGCAGCCGACTGGCCCTCGTAACCCGCGAGGGCGGCTTGAATGACGGGCACGGCCTTGAGGTCGACGTCGCTGGCCTCAAACGGCGCCAGGAGCCGGGGAAACCACCACTTGTAGGGTTCCTTGTGAGGCGGCGCGGTGATGGTGCGGAACTCGCCGATACAGTGCCACTCGTCCCGCTGATAGACCATCTCGATGGCCAGGACGGTGAGCGCCTCGGGCGCCGCTTTCAAGACCCGGCCGCCCCAGATTGTGGCGATATTGCCGGTCTTATCAAGTTGACGCAGCAGGACAAGCGATCCGGGCGGATATTTTTGATGCCTCCCAGCCATAAGCTCCTCCTGAAGAATGCCTGGCAATCACACAGATCGCGTCTATGTCAACTAAAAACACAAAACAGACAAATATGATGTTGACATGAAAAATAAAATGCTATATAAGTTATACGATATATCGTATATCATATCCCATGTCGTCTTGAAAAGTCAATATTATGAGTGATTACGTCTTTCAGTTCTCACCAATAAATGAACGCCTGACAAGAACTGAAAAGGTCTATGCTTCCATAAAAGAAGCTATTCTGACGTTGCAGCTCAAACCGGGCGCCGCGCTGGTGGAGGATGACCTGGCCCGCCAGCTCGGCACGAGCAAGACCCCGGTCCGGGACGCGCTGTTGACGCTGGAACGGGACGGGCTGGTGATCCGCGTGCCCTACAAGGGCACCTATGTCGCCGAGGTCACCTTCCAGGACGACAAGGAAGTGTTGGAGCTGCGCGCCGTGCTGGAAGGCCTGGCGGCGCGGCTGGCCGCCACCCGCATCACGCCCGAGGACCTGCAGCAGGCCGAGCGCTATCTGGACGCCGCCGACGAGGCCCGCTGTCAGGGCCGGTTGAAGGAGGCCTCGACGCTGGGCGCCAAGTTCCACGAGGTCATCCTCAACGCCTCGGACAACCGCCGCCTGTTTCCCCTCGTCCACAACCTGGACGCCCAGATGCGGCGCCTGCGCCTGCTCTCCAACCGCTATGAAGACCGGCTGGAGAAATCGGCCCAGGAGCACCGCCAGATCCTGGCCGCGTTGCAGCGGCGCGATCCCCAGGCGGCCGAGCACGCCATGCGCGACCATCTGGAGAGCGTCCTGCGCGACCTGCAGATGGCCGAGGCCGGCCTGGCTCTGCCGGCCCAGGCGTCGGGAGACGGGCGATGAGACTCACCGGCGCGCAGGCGCTCGTCGCCATGCTCCAGGCGTACGAGGTCCGCTACCTCTTCGGCATCCCCGGCGACACTTCCATCCCATTTTACGACGCCCTTTACGCCGCCCGCAACCACCTGACCCACATCATGGCCCGCGACGAGCGGGGCGCCGCCTACATGGCCGACGTC
>DAOUAB010000208.1:0-22691 GCA_034434015.1 Anaerolineales bacterium | reverse complement strand
CCGTTGAGCACCTGGACCACGTCCTGCGGGCGGTGCTTCTCGGACAGCGCCGTGAACTGCCGGATATCGGTGAACAGCACCGTGACGACTTTGAGCTCGCCGCCCAGCGGCACGTCGCCTTTGAGCAGGGCCTCGCGCACCTCCTCGGAGACGACGCGCCCGAACAGGTCGCGCATGAACTCGCGCTGGCGCAGGCCGCCAACCATCTGGTTGAAGTGTCGGGCCAGCAGGCCGAGCTCGTCCTGGGCATACGACGGCACGCTCACATCCAGGCGCCCGGCGGCCACCTGGCTGGAGGCGCGCACCAGTTCGAAGACCGGCACGGCGATCACCTGCGCCACCACCACCCCCAGGCCGATGATCGCCAGCACGCCGACCGCAAACAGCGCCATCAGCGGCGCCAGGCCGAAATCGGCGCCCTCCGCCGCCAGCGCGCGCGGCAGCGCCACACTCAGCAGCCAGCCGGACGGCTGGCCGCGCAGCGTCAGCGCGCCGACCGCTTCCTGGAACTCGGCGTTACCCACCCGCACCAGCCGGCTCGGCAGACGCCGATGGCCGGCCGCCCCCACGGCGCTGATCAGGTCAGGCGCCAGGGCCGGCAGGCCGGCCTCCATCCCAAACGTGGTCGCGGCCAGGGCGCCGTCCGGCCGGAAGGCCGATACGCGGGCCAGCGGGCTGATCGACCAGCGCGCGAGCCGGTCGGCCAGCGGCGCGCCCACGATCACGGCGCCCACCACGCGGTCCGCAGTTTTCACCGGGCCAACCGCATAGAGCAACGCGCCGTCCGCCAGGTCCGCGATCCCGGCGAACTTGTCGCCCAGCGCATCGGCCTGGCCTTCCAGGACCTGCCGCACCGGCGCGGCGGCTTCCAGGCCCGGCCAGCCGCCTGATTGATAATCGTCACCCACGGCCTGCAGGCTGTAGAGAGTCTGCCCGCCGGCATCGAGCACCTGAACGACGGCCAGCCGGCCGTTGACGGCCGCCGGGCGGATCAGAGCTTCCAGCGCGGCGACATCGGCGGCGGCTACCGCCTCCGGCAGGCCGACGGTGTAGGCCAGCGCCCGCACGGCGGTCAGTTGCGCCACCTCATCCTGGAAAACGGCCTCGCTTGCGGCCACGAACTCGTCCGCCAGCCAGGCGCGGAAACGGTCTTCCAGGCTCCGCGCCAGCGATTGGCTCACCAGCCAGGTGGCCAGGCCCGCCAGCAGGAGGGCGACCACCAGATACGGCACCGTGATCTTGAACCGCAACGGGATCGAGAGGACGGCCGAGGCCAGGCGCGATAACGCCGCGGGGCGTGACCCAGACGACATAGCCCGATTGTGACAGCCGTGGGGATAGACTGAACGATGGCGTTATGGAGGGCCGGTTGTGAAACGCTAGAATCTGGTTTGGGCGGCGCCCGAGGTTATAATCGGCCCGTGTCCACGCTTGAAGCCCAAATCGGCGATCTTTTGCGCGCCCGGCGGCTGACGCTGGCCGTGGCCGAGTCGTGCACCGGCGGCCTGCTGGGCCACCGCCTGACCGACGTCCCCGGCTCGTCCGACTATTTCCTGGGCGGCGTGATCGCCTACGCCTATGACGCCAAGGAGCGCCTGCTGGGAGTGCGCCATAACACCCTGTACGAGCACGGCGCGGTGAGCGAGGCCACCGTGCGCGAGATGGCGCGCGGCGCCCGGCGCGCGCTGGGCGCCGACATCGGCGTGGCGATCACGGGCATCGCCGGGCCGGGCGGCGGCCTGCCGGGCAAACCGGTCGGTCTGACCTGGATCGGGCTGAGCGCGCGCGACGGGGAGCTGGCCGAGCAACACGTCTGGGACTCCGACCGGGCCGGCAACAAGGCGCTGTCCGCCGAAGCCGCCCTGCGCCTGTTGTGGCGGTATTTGCAGGGCGCGCCCGAAACACCTTGACACATGCGCTCGTCGAGCCTCCTCGTGTTCGTCCGCGGCGTGCTGCTCATGGCGGCCGTCATCACCGTCTTCTTCGGCCTCGAGCTGGCCGTGGACGTGATGGCCGGCGGGTATCCGCTGGCGCGCGCGCTGTTCTTCGACGTCAACGACGCGCGCCATTTCAACAACCTGCTCAATCGCAGCCTGAACCAGCTCCTGGGCGTCGTCTTCACCACCGTCGCCATCGCCGTGCCGCTGACGGCCAACCTGTACTCGCTCAAGTTCCTGGAGTTCTTCATCCAGGACCGCGTGAACGCCGCCGTGTTGACCCTGGCTGTGCTGACCAACCTCGGCAACACCTGGGCCGGCTACGCCCTGAAGGCCAACCACATTCCGGTGGTAGCGCTGAATGTCATCTTCGCGTTGAGCCTCGTGTGCTTCGCGGTGTTGCTCCCGTACCTGTACTATGTCTTCCGCTTCCTGCATCCGGACACGCTGCTGGCCCGCCTGGAGCACGCACACGCCGTCGCGCTGCGGGACGCCCTGCGGCGGCCGGGGCCCCGCCGGGCCGAGGCGGCCGCCGACCTCGAGCACATCGCCAACATCGCCGTCCGCGCGGTGGAGCGCGGCGACCGCAACACCGCCATCGACAGCGTGCGGACGCTGGAGCGCGCGCTGCGCGTGTACTGGGCCGGCAAGCCGGGCCTGCCGGCCGCCTGGTTTGAGGCCGACCAGAACTTCTTCCTAGGCTTCTCGTCCGCGGCGGTGGACGACCTGACCGCCAGCCGCAGCTGGGTGGAGATGAAGCTGTTCGGGCAGCTCCAGCTGATCACGGCGGCCAGCATCGGGCGGATGCCGGAGGTCACCAGCGCGGCGGCCAAAGCCCTGCGCAAGGCCGGCCTGGAGCCGGCGGCGCGGTCCGACCCCGCTCTGCGCGACCTGGTCACCGAATACTTCAACACCCTGCTCCGCGTGGCCCTCAACCGGCGTGACGCGCGCGCGGTCTTCTCCATCCTCGACCAGTACCGGCTGTTTGCCGAGGCCATCAACCCGGAACAGCCGGACCTCGGCCTGGAGATCGCCTATTACTTTCAGTACTATGGCCAGGTGGCGCGCGAAACGCAGTTGACGTTTGTGGCCGAGGCTGTGGCCTACGACCTGGGCGCGCTGGTGCGGGCCGCCTGGGAAGCCGGCGCCCCCAACCGGTCGC
Organism: Anaerolineales bacterium; assembly: GCA_034434015.1. GTDB lineage: Bacteria > Chloroflexota > Anaerolineae > Anaerolineales > UBA6663 > SpSt-583. Next base: position 19,592 of record DAOUAB010000208.1, on the reverse strand, counting down.
AGTTGCTTGAGCGCTTCCTGCATTACGACGATCAGGCCCGCCATCCGCTCAAGGGCGTCAAGAAGTCGCAGGCCATCCTGGCCAGCTACTTCCTGGCCCGCGCTCTGGCGGAGCCGGCGGCCACCATCCAGGCGGCCTGGGCCGGGCTGGAGCCGGGGTTCGTGCGCCAGGTGCGCGACGAGCTGCTGTTCGTCAAGCGCGAAAAGTATTGGGAGGTCAGCGAACGGCGCATGAACATTGATTATGTGCCGGCGGCGCAGCGCGAGAAACTGCGCGCGTTCTTCGACAGCCTGGCGCCGTGAAAGCCTTCGTCACCGGCAGCACCGGTTTCATCGGCCGGCACCTGGTGCAGGAATTGCTGGACCACGGCTACTCGGTCACAGCGCTGGTGCGGACGTTCGAGCGGGCGCGGCAACTGCCGCGCGGCGTGCGCGCCGTCCCGGCCGACATCACCCAGCCGGACCTGCTCCGGCAGAACCTGGACGGCGTCGACGTGTTGTTCCACCTGGCCGCCGTCCATCAGGTGGGCGCCCGGCCGGCGGACTACAAACGCCTGCAGCGGATCAATATCGACGGCGCGCGCCGGGTGCTGGCGCTGGCGACCGAAGCGGGCGTGCCGCGCATCGTCCATGTCTCGACCGTGGCGGTCTACGGCGACACGCGCGGTCAGGTGGTCGATGAGACCTACCGGCCCGGCGAGATCGCCTTTCAGAGCGAGTGCCAGCGCACCAAGCACGCGGCGCATTTTCAGGTGGCGGTCCCACTGCAAACCGCCGGCGCGCCGCTGATCATCGCCTGCCCGGGCGCCGTCTACGGTCCCGGCGACCGGTCCGGCCTGGCGCGCCTGCTGAGCTGGCAGGCGCGCGGCCGGCTGCTGGCCCTGATCGGTCCGGACGCGGCGCGCTCGTGGACCTACGTGGGCGATGTGGCCGCCGGATTGCGTCTGACCGCCGAGCGTGGCCGGCCGGGGACCACCTACCATCTGACCGGTCCGGCGCACTCGCTGCGCGAGTTTTTCGCCGCCAGCGCCCGGGCCGGCGGCGTCCTGGGCCCCCTGGTCTGGCTGCCCTCCTCGCTGGCCAGCTGGCTGGCGCGGGCTCTCCAGGGGGCGGCGCCGGCGCTGGCGGAGCGCCTGCGCGTGGTGGCCGGCGTCACTTACCTGGGCAGCGCCGCGCTGGCCGAACGCGAGCTGGGCTGGCGCGCCCGGCCCCTGGCCGACGGCCTGCCGCCCACGATGGCGGTGTTGAAGAAGTCGCAACCATGACGGCTTTACTGCATCTCCCCTCCCAACGCGTCGTCCTGGCGGTGACGCTGGCGGCCCTCGTGGCGACGGTTGCCTTTGCCTTCGTCTTTGACGGCCTGCACCGGCCGCTGGCGCCCTACACCATCGTGGACCTGGAATTCGCCGGCGCTCCGGCCCGGCTGGCCGAGATGACGGAGGCCTGGGGCGCGGCCGGCCTGGCCGCCGCGCGCCAATCGTTGTGGCTGGATTTCCTGTTTATGCCGGCCTACGCCCTGCTCTTCGCCGGCCTGGCCCTGATGGTGGCCCGGGCGACCTCCGGCCTGGCGCAGACGCTGGGGCTCTGGCTCAGCCTCATGCCGTTCGCGGCCTGGGCGTGGGACCTGCTGGAGAACGTGATGTTGTTGAGCGCCCTGCCGCCCGCCCTGGCGGCTGAGACGGCCCTGCGGGTGGCGGCGATAGCGGCCGGCGTCAAGTTCGGCGTGCTCGGCCTGGCGGGGCTGTATATCATCGTGGGCGGCGCCTGGGGGTTGATCCGAGGCAGGGTGAGGCGCGTCGTTAATGCGTAATGCGTGTTGCGTAATGCGTCGTGCGCGAGGCGCAACTTGACGGAGATGGAACTCCTCAGCCAACTGGCGGTCGGCCTGGCGCTGGCGGGCCTGATCGCCCTGGTCGCCTACCGGCGCGGCTCGCTCTCGCGTTCCGGCGCGCTGGGCGCGGTGCTGATCGGCGCGACCATCTTCGGCCTGGGCGGCTGGGCCTGGGGGACGCTGCTGGTCGTGTTCTTCGTCTCCTCGAGCTTCCTCTCCCACTACAAAGAGCAGCGCAAGGCGGCGCTGGCCGAGAAGTTCAGCAAGGGCAGCCGGCGCGACCTGGCGCAGACGCTGGCCAACGGCGGCGCGGGCGCGCTGATCGTGATCGCCCATGCGCTGTGGCCGAGCCCGCTGTGGTGGGCGGCCTTCGTCGGCGCCATCGCCAGCGTTAACGCCGACACCTGGGCCACGGAACTGGGCGTGCTCAACCGCGCCCGCCCGCGCCTGATCACGACGCTGCGCGAGGCCGAGGCCGGCACATCGGGCGCGGTCTCCGCCGCCGGCACGCTGGCGGCGCTGGGCGGCGCGGCCCTGATCGGGCTGACGGCGGCCGGGTTCGACCTGGCCGCGGGCGGCGCGCCGGCCCGGGCGCTCGCGCTGGCCGGGGCCGGGGCGCTGGCCGGCCTGGCCGGCTCGCTAATCGACTCCTGGCTCGGCGCGACGGTGCAGGCCATCTACCTCTGCGAGGCCTGCGGCAAGGAGACCGAGCGCCACCCGTTCCATCTGTGCGGCGCGCCGACCCGGCCCCGGCGCGGCTGGCGCTGGCTGGACAACGACTGGGTGAACTTCGTCAGCTCGGTCGCCGGCGCGCTTCTGGCGGCTTTCCTGATGGGGTTCGCTTAACCGCGTTGCATGCAGACCCTTCACCGCCTGCGCCTCGACCGGCAATTCATGGACAACGTGGCCGCCTGGGAGCGCCTGCCGGCCCGGCCCGCCCGCTATGCGCCCTTTCCGGCCGGCCTCGATCCGCGCCTGATCGCCTGTCTCCAGTCACAGAACATCCAGAAGCTCTACCGCCACCAGGCCCAGGCGATCGAAGCCGCCCTGCGCGGCGAGCACGTCGTCGTCGTCACCGGCACGGCCTCGGGCAAGACGCTGGCCTACAACCTGCCGGTGCTCAACACCCTGCTGGCCGACCCGGCCGCGCGGGCGCTGTACCTGTTCCCGACCAAGGCGCTGGCCCAGGACCAGGCAGATGAGCTGGCGGGCCTGATCGCGGCGCTCGACGGACGAGACCCGCCGGGCGAGAAGCGAAGGGCGCAGGACGAAGAGGCGCGGCCCGTCCAGCGTCTTTCGTCCTCGGTCCACATCTACGACGGCGACACGCCGCAGGCGCAGCGCCCGCAGATCCGCAGGGCCAGCGGCGTGCTGATCTCCAATCCGGACATGCTGCACGCCGGCCTCCTGCCCCACCATCCCAATTGGGCGGAGTGGCTGGCCGGGCTGCGCTACGTGGTGTTGGACGAGCTGCACGTTTACCGCGGGCTGTTCGGCTCGCACCTGGCCAACGTGCTGCGCCGCCTCAAGCGCCTGTGCGCGTTCTACGGCTCCCGCCCGCAGTTCCTGTGCGCGTCGGCCACCATCGCCAACCCGCGCGAGCTGGCCGAGCGCCTGATCGAGGCGCCGGTGACGCTGGTGGACGACGACGGCGCGCCGCGGGCCGAGAAGCACTTCCTCGTCTACAACCCGCCGGTGCTGGACGCCGTCACCGGCGTGCGGCGGTCGTATCTATTGGAGGCGCAGCGGCTGACGAGCGAATTTCTGAAAGACGGCGTGCAGACGGCGCTGTTCGCGCGCTCGCGCAACGCCACGGAAATCCTGCTGGGCTACGTCCGCGACGCGGCCGGCGGCGACGCGGACCGGGCGCGCGAGGCCATCCGCGGTTACCGGGGCGGCTATCTGCCGCTGGAGCGGCGCGAGATCGAGCGCGGACTGCGCGACGGCCGTGTGCGCGGCGTGGTGGCCACCAACGCCCTGGAGCTGGGCGTGGACATCGGCCAGCTGGGGGCGGTGGTGATGGCCGGCTACCCGGGCACCATCGCGTCCACCTGGCAGCAGGCCGGCCGCGCCGGGCGCCGGGCCGAGACCAGCGCCGTGGTCCTGGTGTGCTCGGCCGCGCCGCTGGACCAGTTCCTGGCCGCGCACCCGCGTTACTTCTTCGAGCGCTCGCCGGAGCATGCCCGCCTCAACCCGGACAACCTGGGCCTGCTCGCCAGCCATCTGCGCTGCGCCGTGTTCGAGCTGCCGTTCGCGCCGGGCGAGTCGTTCGGGGCCTTCACCGACGTCCCCGCCCTGCTGGACGCGCTGGCCGACGAGGGCGAGGTCCACCTGAGCCACGGCACCTACCGCTGGGTGGGCAGCGCGTACCCGGCGGAGGCCATCTCGCTCCGGTCGGCGACAGGCGACCGGATCCTGATTCAAGCCGTCGACGCGCCGGATGCCCGGCCGCGCGTCATCGGCGAGGTGGACCGGGCGACGGCGCCGGTGCGCGTCCACACCGGCGCGGTCTACCTGCACGAGGGCCGCGCCTACCTGATCACGAAGCTGGATTGGGAGAACGGGCTGGCGCACGCGCAACCGCAGGAGGTGGATTACTTCACCGAGGCGGGCGAGGCCGTGGATATCGAGATCGTGAGCGTGGCGGAGGCAGACGCGCCGCTGAGCCAGGGAACCGGGGAGAGTTCACCATTACACGCCCCCCGCCCCCCGTCCCCACTCACGCCATCCCACGCCTGGGGAGAGTTATTGATCACGGCCCAGGCCGTCAGCTTCCGGCAGGTGAAGCGCTACACCCACGAGACGCTGGGCTACGGCGAGATCGACCTGCCGGCGCGCGAGTTCCAGACCACGGGCTACTGGCTGTGGTTCCCGCCGGACCTGGCGAAGGCGCTGGCCCTGGAGGGCATCCGCCTGGGCGCGAACAATTATGGGCCGGACTGGGAACGACAGCGCGACGCGGCCCGCGCCCGTGACGGATACCGTTGCCGCCAGTGCGGGCGGCCGGAACCCTCCCCCCACCTCTCTCCCGGCGCTGATGCGCCAGGGGAAAGCCGGAGAAGGAGCCGCCAGCACGACGTGCATCATCTGCGGCCGTTCCGGTCCTTCGGTTATATCCCCGGCGTGAACGAAAATCACCGCCCGGCGAACGCGCTGGACAACCTGATCACGCTGTGCGCGAGCTGTCATCAGCGCGTGGAGATGGCGCGCGGCACGCAGACTGCGCTGGGCGGCCTGGCCCACGCCCTGGGCAACGTCGCCCCGCTCTTCCTGATGTGCGACCCGCGCGACGTGGGCCTGCTGGCCGAGCCGCGCTCGAAGGAGACCGGCGCGCCGACCATCACGCTGTATGACCAGACGCCGGAGGGGATGGGGTTGGCCGAGCAGCTCTACACGCTGCGGACCGAATTACTGCGGGGCGCTTTCGAGTTGATCAACGCCTGCCCCTGCCGCAACGGCTGCCCGGCCTGCGTGGGACCGGTGGGTGTGGAGGACCTGGACGTCAAGGACCTGGCGCGCCGCCTGGCGGAAAAATCATTGCGGGCATAGTAGAGACGTCCCGGCGGGACGTCTCTACTATGCCTCGACCACGATTGCGTCCACGTAATCGCGGCCCAGGGCGCGCGCCACCGAGATGCGGTGGTGGCCGTCGCGCACGAAATACGCATCCCTGACCTTCACCAGTTCCACCGGCGGCAGCGCCGCCCCTTTTGACCAGGCCGTGAACACGCTCACCCACCGGTCCCGGCTGGTCAGGGTCAGGGGATGGAAGTCGGCGTCGAAGTCGTCGGAGCGGTTCTCGGTGCCCCGGATCCGGTCCACGGCCACCGCCTGCGCGCCGATGAAGTGCTGCTCGCCCAGACGGGCCGGCAGGGTCAACAACCGGTGCGCGTGGCCGGTCAGTTTCGCCCAGAACCGGTCCAGCAGGCCGCGCCAGTAGGCGTTCTCGAAAGCGGCGGCGGCCCGGCGGCGAGCGCCCCGGGGCTGGAAGCTGATGTTGAAGGCGGCGTCGGCGTACATGGTGTCTCTCCTGCGCTCCACTCTGCCCACACTCTACGCCGCGCCCGTTTCCGCCCCGGTTCGGCGCCGCGTCCCCGGCCGTTTCGGTCCGCGTTTCCTGGAAAATCCGACTTTGGTCGGAGGCCGCCGGCGTCCACCCCCCTGGTCTATAATCCCGGTGTGATGTCCGGCCTCACGCTCACGTTGTTCGGGGCACCCCAGGCGGTGGTGGATGGGCGGCCCGTGTCCACGGACCGGCGCAAGGCGCTGGCTCTGCTCATCTATCTGGCCGTGAACGGAGGACGCCACAGCCGCGAGGCCCTGGCCGCTTTGTTTTGGCCGGATTATGACCAGAGCCGGGCCTCGGCTTACCTGCGTCGCGCGTTATGGGAGCTCAACCAGGTCCTGGGTGAAGGCCGGGTGGAAGCTGACCGCGAGGGCGTCGGCCTCGCCGGCGAGGCCCGGACCGACATCAATCAGTTCCGCGCGGAGATTGCGTCAGCGCGTCAGGCGATGAGCGACGCCGAACGGTTCCGGGCGCTGGTGGCGGCCGTCGACCTGTACCGCGACCACTTCCTGGCCGGCTTCACCCTCAAGGACGCGCCCGGCTTCGATGAGTGGGTCTTCTTCCAGGCCGAAGACCTGAAACGGAACCTGGCCTACGCCCTGGAAGCGTTGACGGCCTGGCATCTGGAACGCGACCCGGCCGCCGCCGTCCCGGTCGCGCGCCGCTGGCTGGCGCTGGACACGCTCAACGAGGCCGCCCACCGCGGCCTGATGCAGGCGTACGCCGCGTCCGGCCAGGTGGCGGCGGCGCTGCGCCAGTTCGAGGCGTGCGCGCGCGGGCTGAAAGAGGAGCTGGGCGTCGAGCCGTCCGCCGAGACGCGAGCGCTGTACGAGCGCTTCAAAGCAGGCGGTCCGGAGAAACCGGCCGCCCACACCCCGCCGGCCTCCGCGCCCATCGTCCAGCTCCCCATCCCGGCCACGCCCTTCATCGGGCGCGCGCAGGAACTGGAACAAATCACGGCGCTACTCGCCGACCCCGCTTGCCGCCTGCTCACCCTGGTTGGGCCGGGCGGCGTGGGCAAGACGCGGCTGGCGTTGCGCGCAGCCGAGGCGCAGACGCCGCGCCGCGAGCACGGCGTCTTCTTCGTCGGCCTGACGGCCCTGGCCGATCCGGGCTTCATCGTCCCGGCTATCGCCGACGCCCTCGGCTTCTCGTTCTTCAGCCAGGCCGCGGGCGACGGCCAGCCGGCTCACAAGCGGCAGTTGCTCAACTTCCTCAGCGGCAAACGCGCCCTGCTGGTGCTGGACAACTTCGAGCACCTGCTGGCGGCCGTCGACCTGCTGCCGGAGATCCTGCAGGCCGCGCCGCACCTCCAGCTTCTGGTCACGTCCCGCGAGCGCCTGAACCTGCAGGAGGAATGGGTCTTCCCGGTGGCGGGCATGCGCGTGCCGGAGGGCGAAGCCCCGGAGGCCGACGGCGAGTACAACGCCGTGGAATTGTTCGTGCAGACCGCGCGCCGCACCTCCGGGACCTTCACGCTCAGCGCCGCCGAGCGCCCGCATATCGTCCGCATCTGCCAGCTGGTGGAGGGCCTGCCGCTCGGCCTGGAGCTGGCCGCCGCCTGGACGAAGACCCTGTCGGTCGCCGAGATCGCGGCCGAGATCGCGCGCAGCCTGGATTTCCTGGCCTCGCCTCTGCGCAACGCCCCGGAGCGGCACGCCAGCCTGCGGGCTGTCTTTGAGTATTCGTGGAAGCTGCTGCCGACCGCCGAGCAGGACCTGTTCCGGCGGCTGTCGGTGTTCCGCGCCGGCTTCCGGCGCCAGGCCGCCGCCGAGGTGGCCGGGGCGACGCTGCCCGCGCTGACGGCGCTGGTCGACAAATCGCTCCTGCGCCGGGACGCGGCCGGCCGTTACGACCTGCATGAAGCCGTGCGCCAGTTCGCGGCTGAGCGCCTGGCGGCCGAGCCGGAGGTCCAGGCGCGCACGCTGGAGGCGCACAGCGCCTGCTTCGGCCGCTTTCTGAGCGAGCGCCTGGCCGATCTGCGCGGCCGCCGCCAGCGGCCGGCGCTGGACGAGATCAGCGCCGAGATCGAGAATATCCGCAACGGCTGGCGCTGGGCCGTGGACCAGGGCCGGCTCGATCTGCTCCGCCAGTATCTGGAAACGCTGGCGTTGTTCTACAGCATGCGCAGCCGTTTCCAGGAGGGCGAAGAGCTCCTGGGGCAGGCGCTCCAATCCCTGGCGGACTCGGGCGACGCCGACTTCATCTGCCGCCTCGAGACCTACCTGGGCTGGCTGTGCTACCGCAACAGCCACCTGCATCGCGCGGCCCGGCTCATCCTCCAGAGCCGGGCCCGCGCCACCGACCCCGCGGGCGGCGTCTCCGAGGACACGCGCATCTTCACCGGCCTCTTCGCCGGCCTGGCGGGTGTGAGCGAGGATCCGCTCCACGATGTGCAGATCGCCCAGGAGTGCCTGGCATATTTTCAGGCGCGGGGCGACCGCTGGGGCCAGGCCCTGGTCCTGCCCTACTTCGCCTGGCGGGCCCGCTACCTGGGCGACATGGACGAGGCGCGCCGCCTCTTCGACGACGTCCTCCGCCTCCAGCGCGAGGACGGCGACGACTGGGGCCGGGCGACCACCCTCAGCGCGCTGGGCGAGCTGCTGCACCACGTCGGCGAGTACGCCGAGGCGCGCGATTGTTACCTGGCCAGCCTGGAACTGGCCGAGGCGCTGGGCGACCGCTGGGCGACGTCGTTGTGCCACGACTACTTCGGCTACCTGAGCCGGCGCATGGGGGATTTTGACGAGGCCCGCCGCCAGCACGAGCTGAGCCTGGAGATCTCGCGCGAGATCGGCGACGCGCTGGGGATCGCGGGCTCGCTCGACAACCTGGGCCTGGTGGAGTACGACACCGGCCGCTACGCGGAGGCGCAGCGGCTGTTCACCGAGGGCCTGCGCCTGCGGCAGGCGGCCGGCCAGACCGGCTCCGAGACCTTTTCGCTGGAGCACCTGGCGATGGCCGAGGCCGCGCTGGGCGACCCGGCGCGCGCCGCCCGGACGCTGCAGCCCGCCCTCGAGATCTACAGCCGCCATCGCTGGTACGACTCGTGGGCGCGGACGCTGGTCGTCTCCGGCGACATCCGGCTGGCGCAAAACGACCTGGCCGGGGCGGAGGCCGAGCACCGCCTGGGCCTGTTCATCGCCCGGAAGGCGGCCTCGCCCCCGCACCTGCTGGCTAACCTGGCCGGGCTGGCCGACGGCTACACGCGCCGCGGCCGGGCCGGCGACGCCCTCCGGCTGGCGATCATCGTCGCGCATCACCCGGCCAGCGACTACGCGACGCGCTCGCGGGCGGAACGCGTGCGCGCGTCGGCCGCGGCCGCGCTCACCGCGGCGGCCCGCGCCGAGGCCGAGGCCCAGGCACAGTCGGTCACGCTCGAAGCCGTGACGGAGGCCGAACTGGCCGGTCTCCAGCCGGAGCCGGCGGCATGACGCCGTTGACTTTCCTGGGCCGCATCGCGCGCCTGCAGATTCAGCGCGCGCCGCTCAAGACCGGCCAGAAGCCGGAGCAGCGTTATGAGCCGTCCGCCCTGCTGGCCGTCGAGGCTTTGACGCTCACCCCGCAGGGCGCGGAAGCGCGCGGGCCGGACGGCGCGCGGCTGCTCGACGTCCATCACGCCCGCCATCCACAGACCCGCCAGAACGACGGCGAGAACGCGCTCTCGGTCGGCTTCACGGCCCACTACGCCCGCATGCGCGAGCGCTTCGGCGAGCAGGTGAGGCTGGGCTGCGCGGGCGAAAACATCCTGGTCGAGACGGGTGAGGCGGTGGCGCCGGAGCAGGCCGCGGGCGGCTTCGTGATCGAGACGGCCGCCGGCAGGCGCGTGCGTCTGGGGCGCGTGCTGGTCGCCGCGCCGTGCCGGCCGTTCACGCGTTATCTCCTGCAACCAGGCGCCGAGCCGGACCGTCTTAAAGACGGCCTGCAATTCCTGGACGGCGGCCTGCGCGGCTTCTACGTGTCGCTGCTTCAGGCCGAGCCCGCCGTCGTGTCCGTCGGTGATACCGTTTATCTGGCGGGCAGATAACGCCGGGCGCGGCGCTTTCACGCTCTCGCCCAGAGGTCAGGGCGCAAAGTGGCCCTGGCGATCTGTGCGGGCCTGGCGAGCGACTCTCGTTCAACCTCGGGGAGCCGTGGCGCGCTGTCCGCGTCAATACCGGTTCGACCGGAGTGGGAGGTCAGGATGACCCGTCAACACTGGTTTGCCCTCGCCCTGCTGGCCCTCGGCCTGACGGCCTGCGCGCCGGCCGGGGCGCCCGCGCCCACCTTCACCCTGGCCCCGACCCTGACGCGCCCGGCCGACACCGCCGCGCCGCCGCCTGCGGCGACCACGCCGGCCAGGCCAGCCACGTCGACGCCGGCGCCAACTGAAACGAGCACGCCGGAAGGCGCCGGCGGAGGCGAGGCCATCGTCGCCGCCACCGTCGCCCCGGAAGGCCCCGCCATCGCGCCCCTCACGGCGGGTCAGCCCATCACCGTGACCGCCCTGGAGATGGTGAGCGCGACCGCCGGCTGGGCGGTGGCCGAGAGCGACGCCGAGGCCGACAGCCATCTGTTGACGACCCGGGACGGCGGCGCGACCTGGCGCGATGCGACCCCGCCGCAGCCTCGCGACGCGACCCTGGCGCTGGGCGCGGGCATCACCTTCGCGGCCCTGGACGCCCGCACGGCCTGGGCCACGTTCTACGACAAGACCGCCGGCCCGCTGTCAGTCACGCCCTTCATCTGGCGCACGACGGACGGCGGCCAGACCTGGCTCGCCAGCGCGCCGCTGGACGTCACCGACGCCGAGTTCTACTCGCCTTCCGACCTGGTGTTTGTCGACGCCAACTCCGGCTGGCTGCTGGTCCATGTCGGCGCGGGCATGATGCACGACTACGTCATGCTGTTCGTCACGCGGGACGCCGGCCTGTCCTGGGAGCGGGTGGTGGACCCGTTCGACACGACTGAAAACAGTCTGTGGCAAAGCTGTGGCAAGACGGGCGTGGACTTCGCCGACGCGCAGACCGGCTGGGTGACCGGGGACTGCGGCGGCGTACAGCCCGGCGCCCCCTACCTCTTCAAAACCACGGACGGCGGCCGGACCTGGGCCCCGGTCGAGCTGCCGCCGCCGGCCGATCAGTTGGACCTGTACCAGATCGACACCAACGCCTGCGGCACGCAAGCGCCGCTCTACCTGAAAGGCGCCGACATCGTCCTGGCCGTGACCTGCCAGGATTACAACAGCGGCCAGGCGCTGGCCTTCCTGTACCGCAGCGCCGACGGCGGCGCGACGTGGGCCGTCGAGCGCCTGGCGGGCGGCTTCACCACGGCCGCCTTCCTGGACCCGGAGACCGGCTGGATCCTCACCGCCTCGCCCGACCTCACCGAGAGCACGCTGGCGCAGACCGTGGACGGCGGCCAGAGCCTGACCGACGTGAAGCAGCTCAGCTGGACCGGGCCGCTGGACTTCGTGGACGCGCAGACCGGCTGGGCGGTGGCGCAGGCCGGCGAGGCCCGGGCCCTGGTGAAAACCACGGACGGCGGCCGGACCTGGCAGGTGATCACCCCGCAGGTGGCGCCTTAACGCACACCAACCACTGTGACCCGGCGGGGCATCTCTACCCGGCAGGCCGTCTCTACCTGTGGTCGTTGACACATGTGTTACAATTTCGGCATGTTCACGATCGCCGTCCTGTCGTCCATGTTGATGCGTCACCTGCCGAGAAGCGGCCGGCGCCGAGGCGCCGTCCCGCCTTCGGGCCGGTTCCGCGCGTCGTGAACCCTGCCCCGGCAGACCAACCGCCAGCCTCGGCTGGCGGTTTTTGTTTACCTCACCTATCCCCACCCCGGCCCTCTCCTACCCTCCCCCCTCAGGGGGAGGGAAGCCGGAGGCCGGGCGAGGCCGGGTGAGGGGTGAGGTACAATCCCGCCGTCATAGGAGTCGCCTCATGTCCGAAAACATCCTCGTCTGCATCGCGTGGCCTTACGCCAACGCCGACATCCACGTGGGCAACATCGTCGGCTCACACCTGCCCGGCGACATCTTCGCCCGTTATCACCGGCTCAAAGGCAACCGGGTGCTGGTCGTCTCCGGCTCGGACGCCCACGGCACGCCCATCACCGTCCGCGCCGACGCCGAGGGCAAGCCGGCCCAGGCCGTCTACGAGCACTTCCACAGCCGCTTCCTGGATCTCTTCACCCGGCTCGGCATCACCTACGACCTGTTCACCAGCACGCACACCGAGAACCATTTCAAGGTTTCGCAGGACATTTTCCTCAAGCTGCGCGAGAACGGCTACCTGTTCACCCAGACCGAGCCGCAGTGGTACTCGCCGGACGAGAAGCGCTTCCTGCCCGACCGCTACGTCGAGGGCACCTGCTACCTCTGCGGCTACGACAAGGCGCGCGGCGACCAGTGCGACAAGTGCGGCAACCTGCTGGACGCCACGCGACTGATCCGGCCGCGCGCCCGCACCAGCGGCAGCGCCCTGGAGCTGCGCGAGACCGAACACTTTTACCTCGACCTGGCCAAGGCCGCGCCGGCCCTGAGCCGGTGGCTGAACACCGACAAAGAACACTGGCGCCCGCAGGTCGTCAACCCGTCGCGGGCGCAGGTGGAGAGCGGCGACCTGCGCGGGCGCGCCATCACGCGCGACCTGGATTGGGGCATCCCGGTGCCGGTGGAAGGCTGGGCCGAGCGCGGCAAACGCCTGTACGTCTGGTTCGAGGCCGTCATCGGCTACTTCTCGGCGTCAATCGAATGGTCGCAGAACCAGGGCCGGCCCGAGGCCTGGAAGGAGTGGTGGTACGACCCGGCCGCCAAGACCCTGTACTTCATCGGCAAGGATAACATCCCCTTCCACGCCATCATCTGGCCGGCCGAGCTGCTCGGCCTGGAACGCCTGTATGAGACGGACCCGACCAAGCGCCTGAACCTGCCCTACGACGTGCCGGCCAACGAGTTCCTCAACCTGGAGGGCCAGAAGATCAGCGGCAGCCGCAACTGGGCGGTCTGGGGCCTGGACTTCCTCAGCCGCTACGACCCGGACCCGCTGCGCTATTACCTGACGGCCGTGATGCCGGAGAGCAAAGATGCGGACTGGGACTGGGCCGAGTTCCTGCAGCACAACAACAACGAACTGGTCGCCACCTGGGGCAACCTGGCCAACCGCGTGCTGACCTTCGCCTACAAGCACTGGGAGGGCCGCGTGCCCGCGCCGGGCGAACTGCGCCCGCAAGACCAGGCGCTCCTGGCCCGGATCGAGGCCGGTTTCGAGACGGTCGGCGGCCTGATCGAGGCCGTCAAACTGCGCGCGGCGCTGGGCGAGGTGGTGGCGCTGGCGACCGAGGCCAATCGCTACCTGGACGCGCAGGGACCGTGGTTCGAGATCAAGTCGGACAAGGCGCAGGCCGCCCGGACCGTCTACACCGCCCTGCGCGCCATCGACTCGCTCAAGACGCTCTTCGCGCCGTTCCTGCCCTTCACGTCTCAGACACTGCACGAGCAGCTCGGCCACCCGGGCCGGCTGTTTGGGACGCAGAAAATCGTCACGTACACGGAGACGGCCTGGAGCCACCAGGCGCTGACCTACGACCCGACGGGCGCCGTGGGCCGGTGGGCGCCGAGCAGCCTGGCGCCCGGCCAGCCGCTGGGCCAGCCCGCGCCGCTGTTCAAAAAACTCGAAGACTCGATCGTTGAGGCCGAGCGCGGACGCCTGGGCCAGGCCGGATAGCGACGCCCGGCCAGCCAGCTTTAGAACCTGTCTCTAAACCCCAGCAGAGGCGTCGCCGACGGCACTGCCGTCGGCTATCGGGCGGGTTTAGAGATAAACTCTTAGACAAAGCCGGCATAAACATTCACGAAAACCTGTCAGGGCTGGAGTCGACGCTCCAGCCCTGATGGTTTCTACCGGAAACTTTGTCCATCGCTCAAACAAAGACCTCCCCGAATGGGGCGCCAGTACTAATTAGGGATATACCTGGCGCTTCAAAGCAGTTGAACTGCCGTGGTGGGCATGTTATAGTGAATACGCACTTTCCGTTCCCCGGCCATTTGTTTGCCCGACTTACAAAGCAACACGCCCGCGCTGAAGCGCGCAGGAATCCGGCCCACCGCGGTCGAAGGCTGGACCGCTTATTCCAATCCGAAGAGGAGTCAAGTCTATGCATCGCTGGCCTCGCCGTCTCACTCCGCTGCTCCACGCGTTCATCATCATCGCGCTTCTGACCCCCACCTTCCTGACGGGCGGCGCGCCGGCGGCGCTGGCCGCGCATACCCCGGAGCCGTCGAGCGTCGCCCTCGTCGGCAACCTGCAGAGCGAGGCCACCGGCAACGCCTGCGGCGACTGGGACCCCGCCTGCGCCGCCGCCAATTTTGCGCCGCAAGGGAACCTGGTCTATCTCTTCAACGCCGCTTCGATCCCGGCCGGCAACTGGGAGTACAAAGTCGCCCTGAACGGCGGTTGGGCCGAGAACTACGGCGCCAACTTCCAGCAGGATGGCCCCAACATCGCGCTCAACCTCGCCAGCGAGCGCGGCGTGCGCTTCTATTACGACCACAAAACACACTACATCGCCGACAACGTCCGCAACACGATCTACACCGTCCCCGGCAACTTCAACAGCGAGATCGGGTGCTCCGGCGACTGGCAGCCGGAGTGCCTGCGCACGCTGATGAGCGACGTGGACGGCGACGGGATCTTCACTTTCGTCACCGAGGCCATCCCGGCCGGCAGCTACGAGTTCAAGATCGCCACCAACGAGAGCTGGTCCAACCCGAACTACGGCCAGGGCGGCGGCGGCGCCAACGTGCCGTTCAGCGTGCCCGGCGCCGGTTTCCGGGTGACCTTCAGCTTCAACACTGCCACCAGCATCCCTGACGTGACGGTGGTCAGCCTGGGGCCCAAGCCCGATAACAACGTCGAGTGGGACGGCCTGCGCCATGACTCGCGCGACCCGCTCTACCGCACGCCCGGCGGCGCCGTCCCGGCCGGCGCGCCGGTGACGATCCGCTTCCGCACCTTCCACAACGACGTCACCGCCGTGCGGCTGCGCGTTTATGATCTGAACGACAACGCCCAGCGCTTCTACGACATGGCGCCGGCGGCCACCGACGTCTCCTGCTACCAGGCCGGCCTGGAAGACCGGGCCTGCGACTTCTGGGCGTACACGCTGCCGAACGCGGCCCCGAACAACCTGTGGTACCGCTTCATCGTCATCGACGGGACCGACGCGGATTACTACGCCGACGACACCGCCGCCCTGGACGGCGGCCTGGGCCGCACGACCGACGAGGCCGTGGACTGGAGCTACGCGCTCATGGTCTACGACCCGGCCTTCACGGCCCCGGACTGGGCGCGCCACGCCGTGATCTACCAGATCTTCCCGGACCGCTTCCGCAACGGCCGCTCCGACAACGACCCGCGCACCGGCGACGTGCGCTACGACGACCCGGTGCTGGCGCTGCCGTGGGGCACGCTGCCGGAGGGCTACTGCCGCAACTACGCCGACGGCGCCACCAACTGCCCGTGGCGCTTCGACGACACCCCGCCCGATTGGAGCCCGACCAAGGAAGGCCCGCGCGGCCGGGACTACATGGGCGGCGACCTGAAGGGCGTCGACCAGCGGCTCGAGTACCTGAAGTCGCTGGGCGTGACCGCCATCTACTTCAACCCGATCTTCGACGCCGGCTCCAACCACAGCTACGACACGCAGGATTACACCCGGATCGACCCGTACTTCGGCACGCAGAAGGACTGGGAGAATCTGGTGAAGCACGCCAACCAGTTGGGCATCCGCCTCATCCTGGACGGCGTCTTCAACCATCTGTCCTCGGACAGCCCGTTCTTCGACCGCTACGGGCATTACGACTCCGTCGGCGCGTGCGAATCGCTCGCCTCGCCCTACCGGTCCTGGTTCTACTTCAACGACGTGCCGGCCGGCACGGGCGCGTGCGTGGGCAGCGCCGGCCCGAACTCCGCCACCTACGATGGCTGGTTCGGCTTCGACAGCATCCCGGTCCTGAACAAGACCAACCCGCAGGTCCAGGCCTACTTCCTGACCAACCCGGACAGCATCGCGCGCACCTGGCTGGAACAGGGCGCCGGCGGCTGGCGCCTGGACGTCTCCGGCGACGCCAGCTTCCCGAACGGCTACTGGGAAAGCTTCCGCGCCGTCACCAAGTCCACGCGGCCGGACGCGCTGCTGATCAGCGAGACCTGGCAGAAGGACAGCACCCTGCTGCGGATGCTGCGCGGCGACCGGCTCGACACCACCATGAACTACCGCCTGCGCGACGCCGTGCTCGGCTTCCTGGCGCCCGGGCCGTTCGACTCGAAGGGCTTCGGCGACAGCGGGCGCATCATCGCGCCGTCCGAGTTCGCGGCGCGCGTGGCCTCCATCCGCGAGGACTACCCGGACGCCGCGTACTACTCGCTGATGAACCTGCTGGACAGCCACGACACCGAGCGCCTGCTGTGGACGCTGACGCCCGGCGCCGAGACGCGCGCCGATAAGGAGTTCAACCTCGCCAACGTCGAGGAGGGCAAACGCCGCCTGCGCCTGGCCGCGCTGGTGCAGTTCACCATGCCGGGCGCGCCCACCCTCTACTACGGCGACGAGATCGGCCTGACCGGCGACGACGACCCGGACGACCGCCGCACCTATCCGTGGAATGAGTCGTCCGCCGACGCCAGCCTGCGCAACCACTACCGCGGGCTGTCCAGCGTGCGCCGGGAGGTGGGCGCGCTGACCGGCGGCGACCTGCGCTTCCTGCTGGCCGACGACGCGGCCGGCACGGTGGCCTACGCCCGCCGCACCGCCGGCCAAGTGGCCCTGGTGGTGCTCAACCGAAACAGCACGGAGCAGACCCTGTCCGTCCCGCTGGCCGGCTACGTGCCGGACGGCGTGGCGTTCAGCGCCCTGTGGGGCGCCAACGTCGCCCACAAGAACTACCTGCTGCGGACCGTGGCCGACGGCGCGCTCACCCTCAGCCTGCCGCCGATGAGCGGCCTGGTGATGCTGGCCTCGCCGCTCGCCGATGTCACGCCGCCCGCGGCCCCGGCCGGCCTGCGCGTCACGGACGAAGGCGATGGCCGCGTGAGCCTGGAGTGGGCCTTCGTTTCAGGCGCCTCGCGCTACAACGTCTATCGCAGCCCGCTGAGCGGCGGCGGCTTCGTCAAGGTCAACGCCGAGCCGGTCAACGGCACCGCCTACACGGACCTCGGCCTGAGCAACGGCCGGGTTTACTACTACGTGGTGCGCGCCCTGGACGCGGCCGGCAACGAGAGCGGCAACTCGAACGAGGTCAGCGCGCTGCCGCACTACGTCATCGGCTGGGCCAACCTGCAGTGGCCGCCGACCATGCAGCACACGCTGAGCGTCACCGACCGCACCGACGACGCCTACGGCCAGGTCTGGATCAACGGCGTCACCAGCCAGCCCGGCGCCACGCCCACCCTGCGCGCCCAGCTCGGCTTCGGACCGGCCGGCACGAACCCGGCGACGGCCGCCGGCTGGACCTGGGTGGAGGCGTCCTTCAACGTGGACGCCGGCAACAACGACGAGTTCAAGGCCAGCCTGCTGCCCGAAGCGCTCGGCAGCTACGACTACGTCTACCGCTACACCACCACCGACGGCCGCGACTGGCTGTACGCCGACCTGAACGGGCCGATCCCGGCCGGCGCCCTGCCCTCCAACCCCGGCAAGCTGACCGTGGTCTCCGACGGCGACACGACGCCCCCGGCCACGCCGACCGGCCTGCGCGTCGTGGCGGCCTCGCCCGGCGGGATCGAGCTGGCCTGGGACGCCGTGGTCGGCGACCCGACGCTGTACGGCTACGAGGTGCTGCGCGCCGGCGTCCCCGGCGGGCCGTACACGCAGATCGCGCGCCTGACGGCGACCACCTACACCGACACGGCCGTGGCCGAGGGCGCCACGTACTACTATGTCGTGCGCGCGCTGGACAACGCCTTCAACCGCTCGGGCAACTCCACGGAAGTGTCCGCCACCGCCGCGCTCCGCACCGTCAGCGTGGTCTTCAACGTCACCGTGCCGGCCAGCACCGACGGCACCGGCCGGTCGGTCTACATCGCCGGCACGCTCAACCGGCTGGACGGCGGGCTGCCGGAGTGGAACCCGGGCGGCGTGGTCCTGACGCGCGTGGACGCCACGCACTGGACTATCACGCTCACCGGGCAGGAGTCCACCCAGATCGAGTACAAATACACGCTCGGCTCATGGGATTTCGTGGAGAAGGGCGCGGCCTGCGACGAGATCGCCAACCGCCCGCTGACGCTGACCTACGGCGCCACCGGGACGCAGACCGTGAATGATGTCGTGCTCAACTGGCGCAACGTAGCGCCGTGCGGGAACTGAGGCCCCACGGACAAAGGCGCACCTCCGCAGCGTGCCTGCGGGAATCAATCAGGCCGGGAGCATTCCCGGCCTGATTGATTCGGATGCGGTCAAAACCGGCCATGTCGACGGTTCACTCGCTGGTGACGGAGACCGCGGCCGGGTCGGCCCATTTACACCGTCATTCCGGCGAAAGCCGGAATCCGGCGCCTTCTGGCAGAGGCTGGACCCCGGCCTCCGCCGGGGGGACGACATCGTGATTGGGACCGGGGCCCCGGTTACGGGGCCCTATTTTGCCCCGGTCCTGCGCGCCGGCAGGCTGAAGTCCGGCGGCGGGGACGAGACCCACTCGATATCGTCGGCGGGCCACTCGGCCTCGCGGGCCAGCTTGGCGGGCAGCGCCTCGGGCCGGACGCCCTGATCGTCCATCACGTCCGCGTCCACGAAGATGGGCGCGCCGGCCCGCAGCGCCAGGTTGAGGGCGTCGCTCGGGCGGGCGTCGATCTCATGGACCACGCCGCCGGCCCGCAGGAACAGCGTGGCGTAGAAGACCTCCTCGTGCAGCCGGCTGACGCTCACGCGCTCGACCGCCGCCTGCGCCGCTTCCAGCAGGCGCATCGTCAGGTCATACGTGAGCGGGCGGGGCGCCGACCGCCCGGCCAGTTGCAGCGCCAGCACATCGCCCTCGTGCGGCCCGACCCAGATCGGCAGGACCCGTTCGCCGTCCTTCTCCTTCAGGAGCACCACGCGGTGGCGCGTGAAGACGGCCGGCTCCGAGTCGGGCTTGAGGAACACGGTCCCGCTGCCGGCGGGCAGCGCCACCTGGTCCGGCGCCCCGGCGTCTTCCGCCCGGTGCCGGCGCACGATCACGTCCTGGACAACAACGGCGATCATCCCGGGTCGCTCCCTTCGGGTTTCGGTTGGCCCGTAGGCCTCCAGCTCCAACAGCAGTTCGGCGCGCAGCCGCTCACGGGCGCGGTGCAGGCGGGCCTTGAGCGTGCCCAGCGGCGTCCCGGCGAGCACACCGATCTCGACCAGCGTCAGCCCGCCCAGGTAGTGCAGCCGCACGACGGCCTGCTGCTCAGGCGGCAGGGTCTCAACGGCGCGCATCACGGCCGCGTGCAACTCGCGGATTTCGTAGACGGCGTCTACGCCCGGCTGGGTCTCGGCCCAGCGGAAGCCGGGCGCGCGCCGGCCGCCATCCCAGTCCTCGGGCGCGGGCACGTCGCGTCGGGCGCGCAGCCGCATCCGGGCCAGGTTCAGGGCGATGCCGGCCAGCCACGGCCCGAAGCGGTCAGGGTCGCGCAGCCGGTCCAGGCCGAGCATGGCCTGCAGGCACGCCTCCTGGACCACGTCGTCG
>DAOUAB010000207.1:0-7294 GCA_034434015.1 Anaerolineales bacterium | reverse complement strand
GGCCGCGAGCAGCGCGCCGGACTGGAGGAGGCGCGCCAGCGCCTCGATATCGGGCGTGGTCTCACGGTCGTGCTCCAGGAACTGGACGTGGCGGCGGATGACATCGTAGGCGGCGCGCGTGCCGCGCGCCAGGCGCTTGGGGCCGTCCGGCCGCAGGTCGATGGCCTGGGCCGCCGTGAGCAGCTCGATGGCGATGACGTGGCGCACATTGGCCACGATCTCCAGCGCGTGGCGGGCGGCGTTGGCGCCCATGCTGACGTGGTCCTCCTGGTTGGCGCTGGACGGGATCGAGTCGACGCTGTCCGGGTGGGCCAGGGTCTTGTTGTCCGAGACCAGCGCCGCGGCCGTGTACTGCGGCATCATCAACCCGGTGTCCAGACCGCTCTGGCGCACGAGCATGGCGGGCAGGCCGTTATTGAGCTCCGGGGTGAGCAGTCGGAACACGCGCCGTTCGGCGAGGTTGGCGACCGAGGCCAGCGCGATGCCCAGGAAGTCCAGCCACAGGCTCGGCCCCTGCCCGTGGAAGTTGCCGCCCGAGACTTTGTAGGGCGGGTCGGCGTCGTTGAAGATCAGGGGGTTATCCGACGCGGCGTTGAGGGCGGCCGTCACCCGCTGGCGCAGAAAGTCCAGGATGTCGCGCACCGGCCCGATGACCTGGGGCGTGCAGCGCAGGCTGTAGGCGTCCTGGACGCGCTCCGGCTGCGAGTCCACCAGCTGGCTGCCGCGGAGCAGGGCGCGCAGGTTGGCGGCCGTGGCGATCTGGCCGGGTTGCCCGCTGGCAGCGTGCAGGGCCGGGTGCAGAGCCTCGGTCAGGCCGCACAGGGCCTCGAAAGACAGCGCCGCTGCGATCTCGGCCTGGCGGACCAGGCGCTCGGCGTCATGCACGGCCAGCGCGCCGGCGGCGACCATGAAGGTGGTGCCGTTGGTGAGCGCCAGGCCTTCCTTGGCCTCCGGCGTCACGCGCTCCAGGCCGGCGCGGCGCATGGCCTCGGCGCCGCTCAACAGCTCCCCCTGGAAGTAAGCCTGCCCGCTGTAGCCTCCGTCGCCGTCCTCGTCGCGCGTCAGCACCGTGGCGATGTGGGCCAGAGGCGCCAGGTCGCCGCTGGCGCCGAGCGAGCCTTTGCCCGGCACATAGGGCGTGACGCCCCGGTTGAGCATCTCGATCAGCAGGCCCGCCACCTCCGGCCGGATGCCGGAGTGCCCGCGCGCGAAGAGGTTGGCGCGGATCAGCATGATGGCGCGCACCACGTCGACGGGCAGCGGGTCGCCGACGCCCACCAAACAATTGAGGATCAGGTTGCGCGAGAGACGCCGGGCCTGGTCCGGCGCGATGCGGGCGTGCGCCAGCGAGCCGAACCCCGTGTTGACGCCGTAGATGACCGTGTCGCTCTGGTGGACCACGTCGTGGACCCAGCGCTGACTGGCGCGCATGCGGTGGACGACCTCGGGCCCGTACGGGGCCACCTGTTCGCCATGGCGGGCGACCGCGACGACGGCCTCGAGCGTGAGTTGGGAGCCGGTGAGATTCAGCATAGGGGATGTGAGGCCGACATTCTAGCACAGGCGCACGCGGCCCGCCCCTCGGCGCCGCCGCTGGGCCGTATCCCGCTTCGATGTAAAAGCGCTGGGGCACGGCCGCGCGGCCCTGCCGGCGGGGAATTACCCAAAACCCGAAAAACGACCTCCGCTGTGCAGGAGAAGGACCTGGCGCCAACCCGCCGCCTTCCGCCGAATCGGCCGACGCGTGTTACAATTTTCACTTTGCTATGACCAACGTCCTGCATGCACTCTGGCTGCCGGCCGGCCTGCTCACGCCCGGCGGCGCGCTGGCGCTTTGGGCCGAGGGTGATGCGCGCCGCGCCCGGTCGCCGTTCGATCACCCCTTTGCGGCCAGCGCCTCTCAGGTCGTCTACAGCCTCTGGCACCTGGTCCGCGACGTGCCGACCGGGCGCCTGACCGAGGGCGCGCGCCAGGTGGTGCTGGCCCTGCCGTCGGACGACAGGCGCCCGTTGCGCAGCGACGCCGCGCAGCCCGGGCCGGCCCGCTCGCGCCGGAAACCGGCCCCGATCCGGCTGCAGCCGTGGCGTGTGGACGTGGTCGTTCTGCCGCCGCACGAGGCGCTGACCATCCTGCTGCAGACCCCGCCGCAGTCCAACTGGGTGAAGTATGGGGCGGATTTTGAATTCTGGCGGCGGACGGTGAGGCTGGCGGCGGCGCTGGTGGCGCGCGGCCATTTCCTGCCGGTGTCCGACGAGGCCGGCCGCGGCCGCTGGCGGCCGATGCTGACCGACCCGGTCCTCCAGGCCCTGGTGGCGCAACTGGCGCAGGCCATGCCGCCGGCCGCCCGCGCGCTGGCCCGGCCGCTTCCGGCTCCGGCGGCGCTGATCGAGGATTTCATCGCCGCCGCCGTCCACGACTACCTCGGTCAGAACTACACCCCCGGGCGCAGCCCGTTCTACGATCCCAAAAAATACCAGCCGAGGCCGCACACGCCTGTCCCGGCCGACTTGTGGTGGCTGGACCTGTTCCCGCGCTCACGCCACAACCTGAGCACGACGGAGCGCGGCCCGGACCAGGCGGCCCTGGGCGAGCGGGTGCGGCGCTGGGCGCTGGCCGCCTACGATTACCTCTCCAGCGCCTATCGGGCGGCCTTCCGCCTTGAGCCGCCGGAGACGGTGGTCGGCGCCGACCCGGGCGACGCCGTGTGGCGGCTCTCTTTTCACCTGCAAAGCAAATCGTCGCCGGAGACGCTGTGGGCGGCGGCCGAGGTCTGGGAGAACCCGCCGCAGCCGGATATGCCCGCGCTCCTGCGCGCCGGGCTGGCGCAGGCCGCGGTCGTTTACCCCCACTTGGAGCGCGTGGCCGGCGAAGCCTTCCCGACCGCGCTGACGTTGACGACGGCCGAGGCCGTGGCTTTCCTCGAGACGGACGCCGAGGCGCTGACGGCGCGCGGTTTTGGGGTGCTGGTGCCGACATGGTGGAAGGACCGTCGCCGGCGGCTGACGGCGCGGCTGGCGCTCGGCCAGCAGGCGGCCACCGGCCTGCTGGGGATGGAGGCGCTGGTGGACTTCGATTGGCAGGTGGCGGTCGGCGATCAGACGTTGACGCTCGATGAGTTGAGCCAGCTGGCGCGCAGCAAGACGGCGCTGGTGCAGGTGCGCGGCGAGTGGATGCAGTTCGACCCGCACGAAGTGCAGGCGGCGTTGCGTTTGGCCCAGCGCCACCAGAAGGGCCGCGGCCGGCTGTCCATGCGCGAGGCGCTCGGGCTGGCGCTCTCCGGCCCGGCGGATTGGGACGGGCTCGAAGTCGAAGACGTGCGCGTGGACGGCTGGCTGAACGATCTTGTCCAGCGGTTGAGCGGGCACGCGCCGCTCCAGGTGCTGCCTCAGCCGGAGGGTTTTGTGGGCCAGTTGCGCCCGTACCAGGTGAACGGCTACTCGTGGCTGGCCTTCATGCGCCAGTACGGCTTCGGCGCCTGCCTGGCCGACGACATGGGCCTGGGCAAGACCATCCAGGTGCTGGCGCTGCTGGCCCGCGACCTGGCCGAGGGCGCCCTGACCCGCCCGATCCTGCTCGTCTGCCCGACCACGGTCGTCAACAACTGGGTGCGCGAAGCCGCCCAGTTCGTGCCCGCGCTGAGGTGCTACGCGCACCACGGGCCGGGCCGCCTCAAGGGCGACGACTTTGTGAGCGGCGTGGCCGGCCATCATCTGGTGATCACCAGCTACGCCCTGCTGCCGCGCGACGTCGAGTTTCTGGAGAAAGTCGAATGGGCGGGCGTCGTGCTCGACGAGGCCCACAACATCAAGAACCCGGCCACCAAGCAGGCCCAGGTGGTCCGGCGCCTGCCGGCCGGTTATCGTTTCGCGCTCACCGGCACGCCGCTGGAGAACCGCCTGCAGGACCTGTGGTCCATCCTGCACTTCCTCAACCCCGGCTACCTGGGCTCGGCCGAGTCTTTTCAGCGCCGCTTCGCCGGGCCGATCGAGCGCGGCGTGGACGGCGACGCCGGTCGGCGTCTGCGCGCCCTGACCGCGCCCTTCATCCTGCGCCGCCTGAAGACCGACCAGACCATCATCCGCGACCTGCCGCCCAAGAATGAGATGAAGGAGTATTGCGGCCTGACCAAAGAGCAGGCGGCGCTCTACCGGGCGGTCACGCAGGAGTCCCTGCGCCAGATCGCGGCCGCCGACGGCATCCAGCGCCGCGGCATCATCCTGGCCACGCTCACCAAGCTCAAACAGGTCTGCAATCACCCGCGCCATCTGCTCGGCGACAAGAGCGCGCTCAAGCACCGTTCCGGCAAACTCAACCGGCTGACCGAGATGCTGGAGCAGGCGCTGGCCGAGGACGACCGCGTGCTGATCTTCACCCAGTACGCCGAGATGGGCGAGCTGCTGCGCGAGCACCTGGCCGAGACGTTCGGCGAGACGCTGTTCTTGTACGGCGGCACGCCAGCCGCGCAGCGTGCGGCCATGATCGCGCAATTCCAGGACGGCGGGCCGCGCCTGTTCGTGCTGTCGCTCAAGGCCGGCGGCGCCGGCATCAACCTGACGCGCGCCAACCGCGTCTTCCACTACGACCGCTGGTGGAACCCGGCCGTCGAGAACCAGGCCACCGACCGCGCCTTCCGCATCGGGCAGACGCAGGCGGTGCAGGTCCACAAGCTCGTCTGCCGCGGCACGCTGGAGGAGCGCATTGACGACCTGATCACGCGCAAGCTGGCCCTGGCCGACCAGGTGGTGGGCAGCGGCGAGGGCTGGCTGACCGAGCTGAGCACCGACGAGCTGCGCGATTTGCTGCTGCTGCGCCGCGAAGCGGTGGATGATTAGCCATGTCGCAACTGGATTCACTCGAAGCCCTGCTCTCCCAGTATGAGCTGTACGAGCCGGAGCTGGGCCAGCGCCTGAAAAGCTCGCCCCATATCCTGACGCTGGGCCTGGGCCGCAGCCGGCTGGCGGCCTGGGAGACCGCGCCGCTGACGTATCTCTACGGCGCCTCGAACCAGACCACCTACGCGACCATCGTGCGCGCCCTGCGCCTGTCCGAGGCGCTGCAGACGGCGCTGCTGCGCCGCGAGCAGTCCGGGCGCTATGATTATTACTGGAACTGGGACCCGGCTGAGCGCGTGGACCATCTCCGCCTGGAGGGGCCGGAGCTGGAGATCGGCTTCGCCAACCGGCGCGGCCACCACCGGCTGCAGGTCCGCATGCCGGCCCTGGGCGGCCCGGAGCGGGCGGCGGCGCTGGCGTGGCTGTCCGAGGCCGCGACGCTGGACGGCATCGCCCAGGGACAGCCGCTGGCGCCCGAGGCCCTGGAGCGGTTCCGGCTCGTGCCGGCCTGGGAGGTCTGCGAGGTCGCCGCCAGCACCAAGTCCCGCGAAGCGCTGGAGGCCGGCCTGCAGTTCCTGTGCCGGGCGCTGGTGGTGTTCCCGGCGTATCTCCCCATCCTGCGCGGATTGGGCGGTGAGACCGCCCTGCGCCAATGCGCCACGCGCGAAATCGCGGGCCGCCAGGCCGATTTTGAGGCGGCCGCGGCGAGCCTGCCCGCCGGCCCGGCCGAGTTCTGGGCCGGGGGCGCATTGCCGGACCTTCCCGCCCCGCACGAGGTGGCCCCGGAGCCGGGCCTGGGTGTCTTCCTGCCGCCCGCCGATTTCTGGCCGAAGCCGGAAGACAACCGCCTGTTTGCGGAGGCGCTCGCCAAGGTGTACAAGAACGTGCCGCGCAAGCTCGCCCGCCTGACCGAGCCGCGCCGGCTGTATTGACGGCGTTCAGCGGGGGATTTGGCCGCGGATTGGCGCGGATTATTGAGAACGCCATGACCACTGCTTCGCCCAAGATCACGGAAGCCAGGATCATCGGCTGGGTCGGCCCCACCTACGCTGAGCGCGGCCGCAACTACTTCCGGTCCGGCCACGTCGTCGATATCCGCTGGCGCGGCGCGACGCTGACCGGCCGCGTCCAGGGCAGCGAGCCGGAGCCCTATCGGGTCCGCATCCAGTTCGACGGCCGCGCCCTGGACGGCGACTGCTCCTGCCCGGTCGGCTTCAACTGCAAACACGTGGCCGCGGTGCTCTATGCCCAGATGAGCGCGCCGGCCCGGACGCGCAGAAGCGCGCCGCTGGAGAAGCAGCTGGCCGGCCTGGACAAGCCGGCGCTGGTCCGCCTCATCGTGGACCTGGTGGACGAAGCGCCGGAGCTGGAAGACGTGGTGGAGGCCGAGGTCGCGGCGGCCGGGCCGCTCAGCCCGGATGCCAAGGCGGTCCAGGCCCGGGTGGAGGCGCTGCTGGCGGCGGTCGATGCGCGGGCTTCCGAACGCCTGGGGCGCGCCGTGGAGCGCTGGGTGGGCGAGGCGCGCGCCCGCCTCAAGGCCGGCCGTCCGGCCGAGGCCTGGCCGATCCTGCACGCGCTCTTCGCCGGCGCGCTGCAGGTGGACGCCCTGGACCAGGACCCGGACTGGAAGCCGGCCCTCAAGGCTTTGGCCGACTGCTGGCGCGCCCTGCCGGAAACCGGCCCGGCCCGCGGCGACGCGTTGCGCCTGCTCTACGAGATCCTGGTCTGGAATCTGGGCGCGGGCGTGGGGAAGCTGGCCGCGCTGATCGAGAAGACCCTGGTGAAACATGCCCGGCCCGCCGAGCGCGACCAGGTGCGCGAGTGGATTGCGCTGGCCGAACGCTTGCCTCCGGCGACGCGCCGCGCGCGCCGCAAGCCCGCGTGGGAACTGGATGACCTGGTCGATTACGGCGACTTCGACGATGACGATGACGCCGGGCTGGACAAGCGGGCGCTGGCGCGCCTGAGCGGGCTGGCGCGGAGCCTGGCCGGAGAACGGGCCGCACGCAAGCCGCCGGCGCGCAAACCGCCGGCCCGGCGTTCCAAAGCCAGGGCGGGCCGCAAGCGCGGCGTCAGGATCAGTTGAGGCCGCGCGGTCAGGCCGGTCGTGGTCGGCGGCGAGTCCGCCTCGGACAGGCGCTCGGCCGGCTGGTAGTGGGCGTCGATCAGGCTCCGGAACGCCGGCTCGGTCTCGAACAGGCTCTCGTCGGAGACGATGACGGCGTAATGCTGCGTCTCGATGCGCTCCACGAAGTCAGCGGGCAGCGGCAGCCCCCGATCCTTGTAGAAATACCAAAAGTGGATGATCTGCGCGGAGGGCGACTTGCCGGCCAGGACCGCGTAGTACGGGTGCATGAGCACCAGCACCTCGCCGTCCACGGCCCGCAGGCGCGCGATCAGGCGGTCGCCGGCGGCGCGCATCTCCGGCGTCGGGATATAGCGCAGCGGGTTGTACGCTCCGA
>DAOUAB010000206.1:0-6296 GCA_034434015.1 Anaerolineales bacterium | reverse complement strand
CATCCCCGATCCGGCCGGCCCGGTAACGCTCTTTGAGCTCGGCGACCTCGGCCGGGTCGGCGTTGAAGGCGTCGTGGTAGGCGAAGACCGGGTTGCCCTCCACCGTGCCGGGATCGGTGGCGCGCAGGCGGTTGGGGTCGGTGTACATCATCTTCACCTTGGCCTCCACCGTCGCGGCGTCGTCGGAAAGAAAGATGGCGTTGCCCGACGATTTGCTCATCTTGTTCTTGCCGTCCGTGCCCACCAGCGTCGGCACGGCGCCGATCAGGGCCTCCGGTTCCGGGAAGACGGGGCCGTAGAGCAGGTTGAAGCGCCGGGCCAGCTCGCGCGCCAGCTCAACATGCGCCTGGTTGTCCCTGCCCACCGGCACCACCGTCGCGCGCGGCAGCAGGATGTCCACGGCCTGCAGCACGGGGTAGCCGAGCAGGCCGAACGGCATCGAATCCAGGTTGGCGTCGCGGGCCATGTCTTTGAGGCTCGGCAGGCGCTCCAGGCGCGGCACGCTCACCAGCATCTCGAAGATCAGGTTGAGCGTGTAGGTCTCCGGGATGGCGGACTGCACGAAGATGGTGCTGACCTCCGGGTCGATGCCCACCGCCAGGTAATCCAGCACGATCTCGCGGATAAAGAGCGGGATCTCGCGGATGTGATGGCGCTCGGGGCGCGTGGTCAGCGTGTGCAGATCGGCAATGATAAAAAACGATTCGTACTCGTGCTGAAGCCGGACGCGGTTGGCCAGACTGCCGGCGTAATGGCCCAGATGCAGGCGGCCGGTCGGCCGGTCGCCGGTGAGCAGACGTTTCTTCATTTCGAGCCTCTCCTCTCTTCTCCGTGTTCTCTGTGCACGCGGCGGTCAAGCCGATTGTTCGGCCCGTTCCACCGCCTGCATCATCGCTTTGGCCTTGTTGACGGTCTCCTCATACTCGCGCGCCGGGTCGGAGTCGGCCACGATGCCGGCGCCGGCCTGGACGCTGACCGTGCGGCCGTGCGCCACCAGCGTGCGGATGGCGATGCAGGTGTCGAGCGCGCCGTCGAAGGAGAAGTAGCCGACGGCGCCGCCGTACGGGCCGCGCGGGCCCGGCTCCAGCGCGGCGATGATCTCCATGGCGCGGACCTTGGGCGCGCCGCTGAGCGTGCCGGCCGGGAAGGAGGCGCGCACCAGGTCGAAGGCGCTCAGGCCGGGCCGCAGGCGGCCGGCGACGTGCGAGACGATGTGCATGACATGCGAGTAGTGCTCGACGGTGAAGAAGTCCGGCACGGTCACGCTGCCGTACTCGCACACGCGGCCCAGGTCGTTGCGCCCCAGGTCCACCAGCATGACGTGCTCGGCGCGCTCCTTGGGGTCGGCCAGCAGGTCCGCCTCCAGGGCCGCGTCCTCGGCCGGCGTCCGGCCGCGCGGCCGGGTGCCGGCAATCGGGCGCAGGCTGGCGCGCCGCTCGGCGGCCGCCTCCAGCCGCACCATCATCTCCGGCGACGCGCCCACCAGGTAGAGCGGCTCGCCGTCCACCTCGCCGAACTCAAAATAGAACATGTAGGGCGACGGGTTGAGCCGGCGGACGGCGCGGTAGATGCTGAACGGGTGCGCGCCGGTCTGCCGCGTGAAGCGCTGCGAGAGGACGACCTGGAAGATGTCGCCGGCGGCGATGTGTTCTTTGGCCGCGCGCACGGCGGCCTCGTATTCGGCCCGGGTGAGGTTGGAAGCAAAACCGCCCGGCGGGGTCGGGAGGCCGGGAGCCGGGAGACCGGGGATCGGGCCGAGCAGGCGGGCTTCGATCTCCTCCAGGCGCGCCTCCGCCGCGGCCGCGTCGCCGTCGAAGGCGTGCGTGATCAGCAACAGGCTGCTGCGGGCGTGGTCGAAGGCGACCAGCGTGTCGGCCAGCAGGAAGATGGCGTCCGGCAGGGGCGCCGCGGCCAGACGCGCCTGGAGCGTCGGCTCGAAGAAGCGCACGGTCTCGTAGCCCAGGTAGCCGACCAGGCCGCCCAAAAAGCGCGGCAGGCCCGTGCGCTCGACCGGCGGATAGCCGGCCAGCTCGGCCTGCAGGGCCTGCAGGAAGTCGCCGCCCGGCGGGACGGGCACGGCGCGGGTCCGGCCGGCCTCGTCACAGGCCAGCGCGCCGGCCCGGGCGACGTAGCGGGCGCGCGGCTGGACGCCGATGAAAGAGTAACGCGCCACGCGCTCGCCGCCTTCGACGGATTCGAGCAGGAAAGACGGGCCGCGGCCGCGCAGTTTGAGGTACGCCGTGGCCGGCGTGTCCAGGTCGGCGGGCAATTCGCGGACGACCGGGCGCAGCGGCGCGGTCTGGGTGGGCAGCGGCGCGACATCGGCCAGCATGGGCGACCTCCAAACAAAAGCGCCTCTCCGTCTGGGACGAGAAGAGGCGCCTCGTGGTGCCACCCAGTTTCCGAGCCCGGCCGGGCCGGCCCGCGGGCCGGGGACAAGAAAACCCGTTGATGATGACAACGGGTTTCCGAAAAGCCAGTCTCACTCTTGCGGCGCCTCTCGGGCTGGTCACCGATTTAGCGCCTGCGCGTTGATAACGGTCGCGTTTCCGGCTCAGGTTACTGTCGCGGCGCGCCGCGCCGCTTACCGCGGCCTGCTCTCGCAAACCGCCGGTCGTTCACCCGGGCAACTCGGAGGTCCATTCGGCTTCGGCGCCTGGATCGGGCTTGCACCACGGCGGACGCTGCGCGTCCGTACGGCCCGACTCTCTGGCCACCGCTTCGAAGCTTACTCGTCCTCGTCGTCGTCGTTGGCGTATGCAGTTGCGATGCTTATAGCACAAAAGGAAAAGGGGTGTCAAGCGCCAGTTTCTAATACCGCACCAGCTCGCGGATCACGTCCCGCGTCAGGCGGATTTCGAAGTGCTTGGGGCCCTGGGCGTCGGCGGTGAGGAAGGGCAGCGAGATCGTGACGGCGTTCTGCGTCTTCAATTCGCGCAGCGCCTTCTGCGCGGCCTCGACGATGCGCTGGTAGGCGACCTTATCGTCGGCGACCTTGACGCCGGTCTGCTCGAAGGCCTGCGAGAGCAGCCAGGCCACCACGGCCTGCTCCTCACGGTCGTTGGCGGAGGCGAAGAGCCGGGGGGCCGGGCGCGGCGCGGACCCAGGCGCGCCCGCACGCCGGCGCCAGTACACGCCGAGCGCGTAGGCGACGACGACGACGATGACCGCCAGGAGGAGGAGCGTGCCTACGTTCATGTAAACCGCAGCGACCGCGCGCTGGCAGGTTGAGTCTAACAGAGATTATCCAGAGGTCAATCGGGCCGGGGGTACTCCGCCCGGCTGAGCTCGAACTCGCGCCGGACTTGCGCCTCCGGCTCATCTCTAAGTCTATCGCGCCAGAGGTCCAGCGCCCACGCGCCGCCCAGCCGCGCCAGGGCCCAGCCGGCGTGGCCGCGCACCAGCGGATCGGGGTCGGCCAGCAGCGTCTGCAACAGCGGGAGCAGGGCCGGCTGCCGGCTGTTGCCGGCGGCGACGCAGGCGTTGCGCACCAGCCGGGCGCGTCCCAAGCGCTCGACCGGCGAGCCGCCGAACCGCCGGCGAAAGGCCGCCTCGTCCAGGGCCAGCAGATCGGCCAGGCGCGGCGCGGCCCGGTCGGCGTCCACCGGCAGCAAGGCGGCCTCCACCACGCGCACGCCGAAGCGCTGCCAGGGACAGACCTCCTGGCACACGTCGCAGCCGAACACCCAGTTTCCCATCTGCGGCCGGAGGCCGCGCGGGATCCAGCCCTTCAGCTCGATGGTCAGATAGCTGAGGCAGCGCCGCGCGTCCAGCACGTACGGCTGCGGGAACGCCTGGGTGGGGCAGGCGGCCAGGCAGCGCGTGCAGCGTCCGCACAGCGTCTCACGGCCGGGCGGATCGTAGTGGTCGAACTCCGCCGTGGTCAGGAACTCCCCCAGCAGAAAGCCGCTGCCCCGACGCGGGTGGATGAGCAGCGTGTTCTTGCCGATGAAGCCCAGGCCGGCCTGTTGAGCGTGCTCACGCTCCAGGAGCGCGCCCGTGTCCACATAGGCCCGCCAGGCGTGACCGGCGCGCGCCCCCAGCCAGGTCGCCAGCGCCTCCAGCCGGGGCAGGAGGACGTCATGGTAGTCGCGTCCCCAGGCGTAGGCCGCAATCCGGCCGCGGGCCGGGTCGTTCAGCACCTCCGCCGGGACCACACCGGCGGCCAGGGCGTAATCCAGCCCGACGATGACCAGGGAACGGACGCCCGGCAGGATAGCGTTCAGATCACGCCGCCGGGCGACCCGGTCCGCGCGGGCCAGGTACCCCATCTCGCCGTGCATCCGGGCGTCAATCCAGCTCAGGTAGGCGTCCAGGTGCGGCGCCGGGCGGGCGGGCGTGATCCCGACCAGGTTGAAGCCCTCCGCCACCGCCCGGGCCTTGAGTTCACGGCTGGAGAAAGTCACGGACGAATCCTACCATGCCGGCCCTTGCTGGCTGGACCGCCATAACCGATAGTCAAAAACCGAGTTGACAGGTCTTTTTTATCTGTGTTATAAGACATAACCCATCCCCGTCGTTCCACTCTGGAGGAGAACATGAATCGCAGGACAGTCTGGTCACTGTTGCTTGTCGTGGCGTTGTTGGCGGCTGCCTGTGCGCCGACGGCGACGCCGACCGCCGAACCGGAAGCGGGCGGACCGCTGCAAAGCATCGGCGCGGGCGAAGGCGAGGTGTCCATCGTCGCCTGGGCCGGCTACATCGAGCGCGGCGAGACGGACCCGAAATTCGACTGGGTGACGCAATTTGAGAAGGACACCGGCTGCAAGGTCACGGTCAAGGTGGCGGCCACGTCGGACGAGATGGTCGCCCTGATGAACGAGGGCGGGTTCGACCTGGTGACCGCCTCGGGCGACGCCAGCAACCGCCTGATCGCCGGCGGGCGGGTGCAGGAGATCAACATCGACCTGATCCCCAGCTACAGCAAGATCGATCCGCGCCTGCAGAACGCGCCCTGGCACACGGTGGACGGCAAGCACTATGGCGTGCCGTATCAGTCCGGCTCGAACGTGCTGATGTACAACACCGAGGTGTTCGGCGACCAGCCGCCGACCAGCTGGAACGTGGTCTTTGAGGAGATGACGCTGCCGGACGGCCAGTCCAACAAAGGCCGCATCCAGGCCTACGACGGCCCGATCTATGTCGCCGACGCCGCGCTGTACCTGAAGGCGCACCGGCCCGAGCTCGGCATCCAGGACCCGTACGCCCTGACCCGCGATCAGTTCAACGCCGCGCTGGACCTGCTGCGTCAGCAGCGCGCGCTGATCGGCCGCTACTGGCACGATGCCTTTATCCAGATGGACGACTTCACCAACGAGGGCGTGGCGGCCTCGTCGTCCTGGCCGTTCCAGGCCAACCTGCTCAAATCGGGCGGCGCGCCGATTGACAAGGTGGTGCCGGTGGAAGGCGCCACCGGCTGGGCGGACTCCACCATGCTGCACATTGACGCCCCGCACCCGAACTGCGCCTACCGCTGGCTGGAGCACTCGCTCAACCTCAAGCTCCAGGGCGACCTGGCGGCCTGGTTCCAGACCATCCCGGTGCGGCTCGACGCCTGCCAGGGCAACGAACTGCTCGGCCCCGACGGCTGCGTCAACAACGGCCTGAACGACTTTGACAAGATCCTGTGGTGGCGCACGCCGACGTCCGACTGCGGCGACGGCCGCAACGAGTGCGTGCCGTACCACGAGTGGGTGACCAACTACATCGCCGTCATCGGCGGACGCTAAGCGGCGCACGGGCAAGGAGGAAGGACGAAAGACGGGCGCTTTCGTCCTTCGTCTTTCGTCCGCCCGCTGACCCGCAACCGGCATGAGCACCAACCTGCCCGCCATCCGCTTCTCGGGCGTCAGCCGCCACTTCGGCGAGGTCCGCGCCGTGGACGGCGTCGACCTGGAGGTCCGCGACGGCGAGTTCTTCTCGCTGCTCGGTCCGTCCGGCTCCGGCAAGACGACCTGCCTGCGCATGATCGCGGGCTTCGACCATCCGACCGCCGGCACCATCACCCTGTACGGCCAGGACGTCACCCGGCGGCCGCCCTACGACCGCGACGTCAACACCGTCTTTCAAGATTACGCGCTCTTCCCGCACATGAGCGTGGGCGAGAACATCGGCTACGGCCTGATGATCAAGAAAGTCCCGCGCGCCGAACGGGCGCGGCGCGTCGCCGAGATGCTGGACCTGGTGCGGCTGCCCGGCCTGGCAGGCCGCCGGCCGTCGCAGCTCTCGGGCGGCCAGCGCCAGCGGGTGGCCCTGGCCCGGGCGCTGGTCAACCATCCGCGCGTGCTGCTGCTGGA
>DAOUAB010000205.1:0-3836 GCA_034434015.1 Anaerolineales bacterium | reverse complement strand
GCGCGCGGCCCAGTGCCCGACGCTGGTGCTGCGTTCCCGACAGCCGCCGCGCCGGATCCTGGTGACGCTGGACGGCTCGCCGCTGGCGGAGACGGCGGTGGCGCCGGCGCTGGCGCTCGCCCGCTGCCTGTCGGCCGAGGTGACGCTCCTGCGCGTCGTCGACGACCTCCACGGCGTGAGCCGGGCCGAGCTGGCGCCGCTTGAACATCTCGAGAAAGGCTCGGAGCGGCGCGCTGCGGAGGGCGCGGCGCTGCTGGATCAGGCCGGGGCTTATCTGGCCGCCGTCGAAGCGCGCGAGGCGGTCGAGGGCCTGACCATCCATCGGCATGTGGAGGAAGGCTCGCCGGCGGACGTCATCCTGAACTACGCGGCGGCGCACGCCAGCGACCTGATCGCCATCGCCACGCACGGCCGCACCGGGCTGCGCCGGTGGGTTTACGGCAGCATCACCGAGAAAGTGCTGCGGACGGCGCACTGTTCGATGCTGATCGTCCGGCCGGCCGCGCGCGACCTGCGCTGACCGACCGGCCGGATTCCGGGTTGACGCCGGGCCGAGAACCAACAAAAATATAGGGGAAACCCGTCCGTAATCCGACCTGAGCCCCCGAGGTGATCCGATGACGACCCATGAGCCCGATGTCAGCAGCGCCCAGGCCGAGACCTCGCCCGCGGCGCGCATGAAGGCCCTGATCGAATCGCTCAGCGCCTACATGGAGTATTACCACGGCGGCGGCGTCGAGCTGGTCAGCTTCGACGGGGCCGTGCTGCGGGTCCGCATGAGCGGCAAGTGCCAGGGCTGTCATCTGACGCCGCTGACCCTGCATGGCTGGATCGAGGGCACCGTGCGGCCGTTCTTCCCGGAGCTCCAGCGCGTCGAGGCGGTGTGACAGGCGCGCTCCATGGACAGGCCTGGGACTTAACCCGCAAAGGACGAGGCTCTCAACGAACGGGCCGGGGATAACTACCCGGCCCGTTGGCGTCGGCTTTTAGGCTTATCGGTCGGTCAGGGCAGCGCGCTCAACCAGGCCTGCAGGGCGGCCTTCTCCGCCTCCGGCGCCGCGTCCAGCGCCTGCTGGCCGTAGAGCCGGGCCTGCACCAGGTCGCCGACCTGCCGGAACAGCTCGCTCAGCGCCCGGAACACCTGCCATTGGTTGACGCCCGCGTTCAGTTGCGCCACCTGCAGATACGCGTCGATGGCGGGCTGAGTCTGCTGGGTCGCCACGTAGACGCTGGCCATCCCCAGCCGCAAATTGAGCGCGCTGGTGGAACGTCCCGCCTGCCCGACGGTGATCCCCTGCTGATAGGCCTCCAGCGCTTTGTCGTACAGCGCCTTCTGCTCGGCGGCGTCGCCGGCCCGGCGCGCCAGGGTCTGGTACAGGTCGCCCAGGTACCAGTACGTCTGGTCGAACTCCGGGTCCAGGGCCAGCGACTGTTCCAGGTGGGCCTGGGCCGCCGCCGGGTCGTCCAGGAGCTGAAGCGCCAGCAACCCCCATTCATTCCACAAGCCGGCGTTGTTGGGGCTGAGGCGGGTCGCCTGGCGGTAGAACTCGTCGGACTGCCGGGCGCGGTCGGCGCGCAGCGCCGCGTCCGTGGTCAGGAGCGCCCACTGGCGGTTGAGGCGCGCCAGGTTGGCGGTGTGGTCGGTGTTGAGCGGGTTGAGGCGGCGCGCCTTCTGCAATTCCGCCTCCGCCGTCCGGAACAGGGCGTCGCGCTGCTCGGCGGCGACGGCGCCGCTGGCGTTCAGGTACGACCGCCCCAGGAACAGGTAATAAAAGTCCTGGCTGGGCGCCAGCCGGAGGGTCTCCTGGAAAAGCGGGATGGCCGCCTGCGGCTGACCCTGCTCGTCAAGCTGCAGGCCGGTCTTGTAGATCACGTCGGCCTGGATGACCTGCAGGTTGAGGTTGACCGAGGCCAGCACGGCCACCAGGGGCAGGGCGACGGCCGTCAGCCAGGCGGCCCCGGACGGCCCGGAGCGCGCCCGCGCGGGCGCCGGCCGATCTAATGTAAGCACCCAGCTCCAGCTCAGGCCGAGGGCGAGCAGCAGGCCGTAGTACAGGGTCAGCACGCCGGCCACCATCCCCACCGAGGCGCGCAGCTCTTCGATGGTCTGGGGGACGACGCCGGCGATCTGCACCAGCAGGCCGGCGTGGAGCAGCCAGGCCAGCGCCGTGACCAGGAACGTCAGCCCGAGGGCCGCCGCCAGGCCGGCCAGCCAGCGGGTGGGCGCGGCGGCGCGCAGCGTCTCCCGGCCCTCTTCAATGTACGCCAGCGCCCCGCCCATCAGCCAGGCGAGGAGCACCAACCCCAGGATACCGAACGAGGGCCGATTCCCGCCGGACATGGGCAGGAGCGTCAGCGCGTTGGCGATGACGGTCAGCGCATCAGTCGAGCGGCTCGGGTTGTTGATGTAATTGAAACCGAGGGTCAGCAGGACCGGCGCCGTCATCCCCACCGCCAGCCCGGCCGGCGTGAACAACTCGTCTGCGGGGCCGCTGCGGCCGGCCTCGGCCGCGCGCCGGCGGCCGGCGCGGGCGGTTTTGGAGGCCGTCGCACCGGGGGGCGGCGGCTCAGGCGCCGCGGCGCGGTCCGGCGGCAGCAGATGGCCCAGCACCAGCATCACGCCCAGGAACACCCAGAAGTGCGTGCGCGTGGACGCGATGGCGATGCCGAAGTGGATCTCGGTGAAGTGCGCGACGATGGCCGCGAACAGGCTGATGAGCGTGAGCGCCCGCCAGGTCTCCAGCGCCGGCGGCTCCGGCTCGTCGCTGGCGCGCGGACGGAGCGCGTACAGCGCCAGGAACACGATCAGGCCGAGCACCATGCCGAACGGCAGGCTGACGCCGAAGAATTGCGGCCCCTGCCAGGCCACGAAGCCGACGGTGCTGACCAGGCCGCCGCCGAGCACCAGGCCGAGGAAGACATTGCGGCTGGTGGGGGACGTGATCAGGCCCAGCCACTTCAGGCTAAGGTAAAAGATCAGCACGAACAGGCTGAGCTGCGCCAGCAGTCCGAGCACGCCCGTGAAGGCCAGCGCGTCGAAAGTCTCGTTGTGCGACCGGTCGGGCGAGGCGTTGCGGGCCTCCAGCTGGCCGAGCTCGGGCGGGTAGAAACGGTTGTAGCCGATCAGCATCGCCTCCGGCCCGTAGCCCACCAGCGGCCGGAAGGCGTTCCAGACGTCGGGCTGCCCGTCCGGCGTCTCGAGCGGCGCGTGGGGCGTCATCATTTCCACTACGCCGGTCCAGATCAGCACGCGCACCCGGCCGGTCCCGGTGTTGCCCTGGATTTCGTCGAAGACGCGCGCCAGGCGGTTGAGGCCGCGCACCTCGGCCAGCGGGGAGAGCGGCGTGTTGGGGATGTTGAGCGCCAGGATAAACGCGCCGGCGGCCGCGCCGAGCGCAATGGTGGTGATCACCAGCCAGCGCTGGCGATAGTGCAGGGCCAGCAGGACAAAGAAAAAGAACAGCCCGGCCAAGAGGCCTAGCTGCGGGCCGCGGCTCTGCGTGAACCAGATCGCCACCAGGTTCACGGCGAAGATGAAAACGTAGACGGCGGCGCGCGCGGTGTGCAGGGGCAGGCGCTCGGAACTGGTCATCACCGCCCGGAACGCCGTCACCAGGCGGCCGAGCACCAGCATGGCCGCCATGATCAGGTAGGCGGCCAGGAAGATGGCGTTGCCCATGTGGCCGGTGACGCGCTCCACCGTGTCCCCGCCCCAGGGCAGCGGGTCCAGCCGGTAGCGCTGCAACAGCCCGTACACGCTGATCGGCAAACTGGTGATGACCACGACCGTGATCAGGCGTTCCACCTGGGCGCGGCGGCGCAGGTTGGCGGCCACC
>DAOUAB010000204.1:0-40199 GCA_034434015.1 Anaerolineales bacterium | reverse complement strand
GACGTCTGGCAGCGGATCAAGCGCGTCTTCGGCAACTTCGCCTACCTGGAAAACTTCGCCGCCCGGCCGCCGATCGGGATCGCTGTCCGCACTCACTGACCATGACCCTCTCTACCCCCTTCCGGCTCGCCGTCTTCGACCAATCCGTGAGCGCCGGCGGCGTGCGCCGCTTCACGCTGGCGATGCTCGCCAGCTGGCTGAAACTGGCCTCGCCCGCCGAGTTGCGCGTCACGCTGTTCTGGCCGGCGGCTGACACCGCCGGGCACGCGCTGTCCCTGCCTTTCAGCGCGCCGCCCCATCTCACCGTGCGCGCCATCCCGCCCGGCCTGCCGGTGGGCGAGGGCGTGGCCTGGCTGGCCCCGCAGAGCGGGGAATTCGACGCGATCTACTTCCCGTCCACGGTGCACATGTTGCGGCCGGACGTTGATGTCCGGCTGGCCGCGCCGGCCATCGCCACCCTGCACGATCTGGCGCACGAGTTCACCACCGCCTGGGGCCCGCTGACGCCCGCCGTGCGCCTGGAGATGCGGCAATGGGCGCATTTCGCCCAGGCCGTCATCTTCTCGTCCGATTACATCCGCCACGAGGCCGCGCGGCTCTACCGCCTCCCGACGGACAGGACCCACCGCGTTTACCTGGCGCCGCCGCTGGTGGCGCCGACGCCGCCCGCCGCCGCGCAGCTCGCCGCGCTCCGCGCGAAATACGGCCTGCCCGAGCAGTTCCTGCTTTCGCCCGGCACCGCCATGGTCCACAAGAATCCGGCGGTCATTATCGAAGCCGTCGGGCGGCTGAAGCAGCAGGGACGCGCCTGGCCGCTGGCGCTCATCGGTCCGCTGGTCGAGGAACTGGTCCCCGGACGCCGGACGCCGGCCACCAGCGACTACCATCTCCAGTTGCAGCGCCGCATCGTGGAACTGGGCCTGAAGCCCGGCCGCGACGTGTTCCTGCTGGGCCACCTCCCCGACGAGGAGCTGCCGGCCATCTACGCGGCGTGCAGCGCCGTCGTCACCGCCTCGCACAGCGAGGCCGGGCTGAGCGGGCCGGTGTTCGAGGGGATGTGGTATCAAAAGCCGGTCCTCTGTTCTGCGATCCCCCAGTTCGTGGAGCGCCTGGGCGCGGACGACGCGCTCGCCTGCCTGTTCGACCCCGGCGACGCCGAGGACCTGGCCCAGACCCTGCGCCGCTGGGAAGCCGACCCGGAGGCCTCGCGGCAGCGCGTTCAGCGCGCGTCGGAATGGGTCCGGAGCCGGACCTGGGATGATGCGGCGCGCGAGTACCTCGCCATCTTCCGCCAGACGGCGGAGCAACACGCGCCGCGCGCGGCCGAACTCCGGGCGCCGGCGGCCTCCCCCACGCCGCCTCCGCCGCCGGGGTTCAACGTCATCGGCCACATCAGCGGCAACCTCGGCCTGGGCGTGCTGGCCCGCAACACCGTCGCCACACTCCGCGCCCGCGGCTGTCCGGTATCGGTCCTGGACCTGGACCCGGGCCTGGGCCGCGGCGGACACGACCGCCGCTTCGACGCCTGGGCCGTGGACTCGGCCGAGGCCCTGCCGCACGCCATCAACCTCTTCGTCCTGCCCAGCCCCGCCATGCCCTGGGCGCTGTCGGCGCTGCGCGCCGCCCTGCGCCCCGGCCGCCTCAACGCCGCCCTGATCATGTGGGAACTGACGGTGCTTCCGCCGGAATGGCGCGCGGCGCTGGAATGCCTGGATGTCATCGTCGCCCAATCAGACTTCATCCGGCACGTCGCCGAGTTCAACCTGTCCGGAGTCGTCACGGTCTCGGCCGCCCCGCCGCTGGACCTGCCGGACGGCGTCCAGCCCGACCGCGCCCGCTGGGGTCTGCCGGAAGACGCCGTCGTCTTCATCGCCTCCTTCGAGCCGTATAGCGACCTCAATCGCAAGAACATCCAGGCCGTCATCGCGGCCTTCCGCCGGGCGCTGGCCCGCGAGCCGCGCGCGCATCTGGTGCTCAAGGCCAACAACGTGCAGAGCGACCCCGCGCTGCGCAGCCGCGTTCAGGACATCGTGGACCGGATGAGCGGCCGTCACCCGCGCGTCCACCTCGTTGCTGAAGATCTCTCCTACGCCGACGTCCTCAGCCTGTACGCCGGCGCCGACGTATACGTCTCTCTGCATCGGGCCGAAGGCCTGGGCCTGGGCTTGATGGAAGCCATGGCGCTCGGCAAACCCGTCATCGCTACCGCCTGGTCCGGCAACCTGACGTACATGGACCACACCAACGCCTGCCTGGTGGGCCGGCGCCTGATCCCGGTGGACGGCGCGATCCCGGCTTATCGCAAGGAACTGCTGGGAGACGCCGCCGTCTGGGCCGATCCGGATATCGGCGAGGCCGCCGCCTGGATGAGCCGCCTGTTCCATGACCCGGCCCTGCGCGCCGACCTCGGTCGCCGCGCCGCCGAGTCCATGCTCGCGTTGCAGCAGCGGGCGGCCCGCGCCAGCTTCGTGGATGAGCTCACGGCCATCTGGGAACAACGCCGCGCCGCCCCGGACGTGGCCGCCCGCAAGGCTGAAACGCTGCGCCGCTATCTGAAGGCCGTCGGGCCTGTGACCGAACCTGCGCCGGTCGTGCCGCGCCAGTCGCCTGCCCGGCAGACGGCGGCGGCCCGCGCCGACGCGCGCGTAGACATCGTCATCCCGGTCTACGGCCAGGCCGCGCTCTTGAGCCGCTGTGTGGAGTCCGTGCTCGCCACCACCGACGCCCACCTCATCCTGGTGGACGATTGTTCGCCCGGCCCGGAGGTCCAGCGCCTGTTCGCTGGCTGGCGTGGACATCCACGGATCACGCTGGCTCGCACGCCATCCAATCAGGGTTTCATCGGGGCCAGCCGCCTGGGCGCGTCCCTCGGCGCGGCGCCGTTCATCCTCTTCCTGAACTCCGATACTCAGGCCCTCGAACCCGGCTGGCTTGACCGGCTC
Source organism: Anaerolineales bacterium (assembly GCA_034434015.1). Lineage (GTDB taxonomy): Bacteria > Chloroflexota > Anaerolineae > Anaerolineales > UBA6663 > SpSt-583. The sequence continues at coordinate 37,257 of DAOUAB010000204.1, read as the reverse complement.
ATCCCGGCCGAGGCCGGGGTCGCTATCACAGGCGCGAGGCTGGTCTATCCGGCGGCGATGCCGGGCCCACTCGCCGGCGCCCTTCAGCATGCCGGCGTGGCGCGCGGGCCGGACGGCGCGCCGTACCATCCGTTCCTTGGCCGGCCGGCGGACCTGCCCGAGGCGAACGTCGCCCGCGACGTGAACGCCGTCACCGGCGCCTGCCTCCTCGTCCGGCGCGCGGTCTGGGAGGAGCTCGGCGGCTGGGACCCGCGCTTCGGCAAGGGCGTGTATGAGGACGTCGATCTGTGCTGGCGGGCGCGCGCGCAGGGTTACCGCGTCCGCTATGAGCCGGCCGCCTGTCTGGTCCACGCCGAGAGCGCCAGCAAAGCGCCCGACGGACGGCATCCGCTCAACGTCCACACGCGCGAGAACCTCCAGAAGCTTCTGGACAAGTGGGGCGCGCCCGGCAGCGACGAAGACCTGTTCTTCGGCCAGCCCACCCTCCAGCGTTGGGCCCGCGCCCGGCGACAGATCCAGAAGGCGAGCAGCGCGCTGGACCAGCGCAACCTCAAGGCCGCGTTCGCGGCTGTGCGTAAGGCGCTCGAGGCCGCGCCGGACCTGCCGGAGGTGTTGATCGGCTACGGCCAGTTGCTGTCCCAGCGCGGCGACCATACCCGCGCCGCCGAGCACTTTGAGAAAGCCGTGCAGCTCTCGCCCACCGCCTGGGCCGCGCGCCTGCGCCTGGTGGACGAATGGCTGGCCGCCCGCCGGCCGGACAAAGCCGCCGCCGAATTGCGCCAGCTCCGCGCCGTCTTCCCGGACGCGCCCGAAGTCCGGCAGCGCGCCGAGCAGCTGCTGCCGGCCGAACCGGCTGCGGCCGCCCCAGCCGCCAGCGCCCGTGCGGTCGAGACATTGCAGTTCCTGCTCGCTCAACCGGACCTGCCGGCCGCGCTGCAGTCGAACCGCGACCGGCTGGACGCCGACCTGGTGGCGCTGGTGCGCCTGAACGCCGACACCGCGCGCGGCGATGGAAATACGGAATTGGGGGAATTGCTGGATACCCTGGCCGCCCACATCACCCGATTAATCGACCAGCCGGCCTCGCCGGCGGAGGCCCTGCTGGACGCCCTGCTCTCGGCCGACGATCTGCCGGCCGCGCTGGAAGCGCACGCCGACGCGCTGGATAACGACCTGGTCGCTCTGGTGCGCGCGGACGCCCGGGCCGCCCGCGCCGACGGGGACGCCGAACTCGCCGACGGCCTGGAAGCGCTGGCTGAGCGCGTCGAAATGGTGATCGCCGACCGCGTGGCTTCCCCCGCCGCCGACTGAACACCCTGCCTCCTGCTCCGGCCGTATCCCGATGCCTGTGTCAAGCGTTGGGGCGCACGGCCGTGCGCCCCTGCTGGTGGGGAATTACACAAAACTCGAAAAACAACCCCTGCTTCCCCGCGCCCTGGCCCCTTCCCTCCGGCCCTTTATCACGCCTTAACGCCGCTTTCAGCATCGGTTTACTGACGCGTTTACGCCTCGATGTTAATCTGTCCCCGAAAGCTGGCCTGAGGATCATGACAAGCTTTTCCCTCACCCCTCCCGACCCGGCTCTGCTCAAACGCCTGGGCCGCGCCCAGCTCCAGGCCGACCGCCTCGACGACGCCATGCTGGCGTTCGCCGCCGCGCTCCGGCAGGATGCGGATGATCTGGAAGCACAGTTGCTCTTAGGTGATTGCTATCTGGCGCAGGGTCACGCCGCGACGGCCTACTATCTCTATCTGGACGCCTCCAACCGCGCGCCCGGCGACCCGGCCGTGCAACAGCGCCTGGCCCTGGCGCGGGCGGAGCGCCGGCGGCGCTCGGCGGGCGATCCCGCGCCGGTGCCCACCGACGCCGCCAGCGTAGCGGAGATCATCAGCCACATCACGGGCAGCGCGGCGCCCATCTCCGAAGCCGAACTGGAGCGGGCCGCCGCCACCCTGGAGGCCATTGTCACAGCCCCCAGCCCGGCCGCGGCCGTGGCCGCCAATCTGGAGACCCTGAGCACGCTGGTCCCAGCCCTGCTGGAACTCAACATCCGGCAGGCCCGCTCTGACGGCCGTCCGGACCTGGCCGAAGCCCTGCAGGGCCTCCAGGACAACATCCGGCTGCAACTGAAGGCCCAGGCATTGACGCCCGAACCGGAGCCGGCGCCTGCCTCGACCGTCGCGGCCTCATCCGGCCCCGCCCTGGCGGGCGCCGGTCCGCGTCTGGTTTGGACCGGGCCGGACGCGACCACCCGCTCCGCGCCATTCGATTTCCTGCAAGCGCAAGGGTATCCGGTGGCGGTCAGCCCTGAGATCCCGGCCGCGCCGGAACGTGGGGGCGAAGTCCTGATCGCCTCCAACCCGCATCTCCGGCCGGAGGCGTCCGAGCGCCTGCCGGCCTGGATCGCGGCCGGCGGCAAGCTGGTCGTCTGGCTGGACACGGCCATCGAGCAGTTGCCTGAGCGGCATCCTGAATACGCGCGCCTGGGTCTGACCACGCGCGCCCGCCAGGAGGCCTATGCCACGGCCCTGCACCTGGCCGACGCCGTCGTCGTGCCGAGCCAGGCCCAGGCCGATCTCTTTATCGCGGCGGGCCGGCCGGCCTGGGTGGTGCCGCCGGCGTGGGACCGCCGCGACCCCACCTGGCACGCGGCCCCCGCCGCCCGGCCGACAGTGCATTTGGGTTGGGCCAGCTTCGACAGCGACGCGGAGGACCTGGCCAGCATCCGGCGCGTGGTAATGCGCTTGTTGCGCGAATACGCTCATACGCGCCTGGTGATCTTGGGCGACGCCGCCGCTTACCAGCTCTTCGAGACGCTGCCGGCCGAGCGCCGCCTGTTCGTCCCCATCACCGACACAAGCGACTACGCTTACGCGCTTGGGCAGGTGGATATCCTGCTGGCCCCCATGCGGGACACCGCTTTCAATCATGTGCGCAGCGACCAGGCGTTGATGGCGGCCGGTGTGCGGCGCCTGCCGTGGGTGGCGCCGCCGACCCCCGCTCACCTGGCCTGGGCTGCCGGCGGCCTCATCGGAAGCAGCCTGGACGAATGGTACGCCGCGTTGCAGCGCCTGATCCTGGACCCGGAGTTGCGCCGCCGGCTCGGCCTGGCCGGACGCCAGCGCGCTGAGGAGCGCGAACTCAATCGGCTCGGCCCGGCCTGGCTCGACGTGGTCGAGGCGGTCACGCGCCGGTCGCGCCCCGGCCCGCGCGAGGCCGGGACGGCGCGAGCGGCAGATCCGGCGCCAGCGCGCGCCGACCCTGGCGCGCGGCTCAGGCTGAAACCGCAGGTGGCCAGCTACCTCTTCGGCTCGTTGGCGGCCGAGGCGCGCCGGGCATGAATGTCGTCTACGTTTACGCGGACAACCCGCACGAGTGGAACTGCAGCGAGTGGCGTTGCGCCGTGCCGGCGCGGGCCGTCAACCGCGCCCCCCACCACCGCGCGACTCTGCTCAGCCTGAAAGACTTCGCCCTCACCACGCCGGCCGCCCGGGCCGCGTGCGAACCGGCCGACGTGATCGTGGTCCAGCGCAACCTGTATGGGCCGGTCTTGAGCGCCGTCCTGCACTGGAAGGCGCGTGACAAGGTCGTCATCGCCGACTTCGACGACGCCTATGACCTGACCCCGCCCACCAACCCGAGTTACCCGTTCTGGTTCAAGGGCGCCGCGCCTCAGAAAGACGGCTCGGTCCAATACATCGACCCCATCCCGTTGACGCAGTTCAAATGGGGGCTGCGCCTGGTCCACGCCGCCACCGTGCCTTCCAAACGCCTGGCCGACGACTGGCAGGCCTACACCACCGTCCACTATCTCCCCAATTACATTGACCTGGAGAAATATCAGGAAGTCGTGCGCGAGCCCCACGACGGCGTCTGGCTCGGCTGGGGCGGCAGCGTCTCCCATCTGCAGAGCTTCACGGGCAGCGGCGTGCTCGCCGCCCTCAAACGGGTTTGCCGCGCCCGGCCGCATGTCAAAGTCCTGATCCACGGCAGCGACCGCCGTATCTTCGACCAGTTGCCGTTGCCGCCCGAGCAGAAAATCCTTTACCCCTGGGTCCCCTACGCCGAGTGGCCGCGTCAACTGGCCAGGTTCGATATCGGCCTCGCGCCGCTTCACGGACCCTACGACGAGCGCCGCAGCTGGATCAAGGTCCTCGAGTACATGGTGATGAAGATCCCCTGGATCGCCAGCGATGGGCCGGCTTACGCCGACCTGCGGCCGTTTGGCTGGCTGGTGAAAAACACGCCTGCCGCCTGGGAACGTGTGCTGCTGGATATGATCGACCACCTGGACGATTACCGGGCGGAGGCCGCGCGCGAGTCGTACCTGTTTGGCATCAGCCAGGCGGCGGACGCCAACGTCGACAAGGTGATGGCTGTCTACACTCAGATCGCCAGGCAGGCGCGGGGCGCGCCCGAGGTGCGGCATGAACCGGCCTGAACGCTGGCAGGCCACTGCCGCCGTCGAGGCCGGCGGCCCGGCCACGGCCGTCGCCCAACTGACCGAAATGGTGTCGCTGCCGGCCGCCGATTTCCTCATGGGCACCAGCGATGCCCAGGTCCGTTACCTGCTGACGCGCGAAGACTGGGCCAAGGAATGGGATGACCGCAACCTTTTCCTGGTTGAACAGCCGCAGCACATCGTCAGCCTGCCGGCCTTTGCCCTTGGCCTGCATCCGGTCACCAACGCTCAGTACCGGGTGTTCATCTGGGAAACCGGGTACCGCACGCCGCGCGGCTGGATCGGCTTCGACTTCCCGGCCGGCCTGGACGACCACCCCGTAGTCCAGGTCTCCTGGACCGACGCCTGGGCCTACTGCGAGTGGTTGAGCCGCGCCACCGGCCGGCCCTATCGCCTGCCGACCGAGGCCGAATGGGAACGGGCCGCCCGCGACGTCGACGGCCGCATCTATCCATGGGGGCAAGATTTCGACCCCTGGCGCTGCAACACGATCGAAAGCGGCAAACGCGGCACGACCCCGGTCGGCCTCTACACCCCAGGCGGCGACTCCGTCTCCGGGCTCTGGGATATGGCCGGCAATGTCTGGGAGTGGACCAGCAGCCGATTGATGCCCTATCCCTACGTTCCCGATGACGGGCGCGAAGACCGCGCAGCTGGCGGCCAGCGCGTGGCTCGAGGTGGGGCCTGGTACTACAGCCGCAAACTGGCCCGCTGCACGTCCCGCGAAGGCCTCCTCCCCAGTTATGTCTCGCCCGCCCTCGGTTTCCGGGTGGCCTGCGATCTCGCCTGACCTCAGTCTCCACGCCAAATTTACGTCGCCTCGCTCAAGCCCCTTCCCTGGCTCTCGATAACGACAACAACAGCGCACGAACCGCTCATCGATGGGAGGTGCGTTATCGAGTAGAGCCACGACCCGCGCTCACGGGCGGCCGCCAGACCCGGGCTTCTGGGGCCGCGATCCAATTCAAGCCCAAACCCTCATCTTCAACCGGCGGGGGACGGACCCCCTGCCACTAGCCAACCAGTAACAAGGAGGTTACGACCATGGCTAACACAGACGTTACCCGCATCGCTGGCAATATCGCCGCCCTGAACTCCCTGTACTCGCTGCAGGGCATCAATACCCGCCTGTCGACGCACCAGGCCCGCCTGGCCACCGGCAAGCGCCTGCTCGAAGCCGCCGATGACCCGGCCGGCATGAGCATCGCCACCACGTTCGACGTCCGCCGCCAGGGCCTGCAGACCACCCTCTCGGCCCTCGGTGACTCGAAGAACCTGCTGGCCACCGCCGAAGGCGGCCTGAAGAAGATCCAGGACATCCTGGTGAAGATGCGCAACAAGGCGATGGAAGCCCAGGGCGACACCATCGGCGAGACCGAGCGCCGGGCGGTCCAGACGCAGCTGCGCGCCTACCGCGACGAGATCAACGACATCGTCAAGCAGACGCAGTGGAACGGCAACGCCCTGCTCGACGGCGACACCGACAGCACGGCCGAGGCGACCCGCCGGCTGCAATTCCTCACCGACGCCGCCGGCGGCATGTCCAGCTTCGAGTTCGAGGGCACGGCCAGCGGCTCCGGCATGGTCGGCCGCCTGCAACAGAACCAGTCGTTCTACGCCACGTCCAACGCCGTGACCACGGCCGGCAGCACGTCGTACGCCGGCGCCAATTCCCAGATCGGCCTGGGCCTGTTCGACGGCAATCTGGTCGTCACCGACGCCGACGCCGATGGCAACACCTACAACCTGGAGACCGGCACCGTGTCGGTCGACATCACCGGCTCGCTCGGCTCCGGCTCGGCGGCCCGCGCCAACACCTTCGCCGCCATCGACAAGGCGCTGGATGTGGTCAAGGAAGGCATCTCCAAGCTCGGCGCGTTCACGGCCCGGCTGACCTTCAAGGAAGAGCAGATCCAGGTCCAGCACGCCAACACGGAAGCCGCCTACAACCGGATCATGAACGCCAACATGGCGGAAGAGCAGGTGGAGGCCAGCAAACTCCTGATCCTGCAGCAGACCGCCACGGCCATGCTGGCGCAGGCCAACTCGGCCCCGCAGTTCGTGCTCCAGCTGTTCCGGTAATCCGGGATCTACCGCGGTAACGCGATAGGATGATCCGGGGGGCGCGTCAGGCGCCCCCCGGTCAACCATTTTCGCCCACGAGCGAGGCCGGCCATGAGCGTGGACATCAGCAGCCTGAGCAGTTACTTCACCACTCTCACCAAGAGCTTGATGGCCATTGAGCGTCAGCCCTTGCTGCGGATGCAGGCCTCGCGCGACGAGGTCGACGTCCGGCGCAGCGCCTATATCGACCTCAACGCCCAGCTCAAGGCCCTCCAGACGGCGGCGCAAGACCTGCGGGACACCCCTCTCACCAAGCTCGCCATCGGCCGCAAGGCGACGGTCGCTAACGTGGCTGACGGCGCCACGGTCCTCACGGCCACGCCGGTCAGCACAGCCGCCCTGGCCACCTATCAAATCGACGTCACCTCCGTGGCGCGCGAGGAGCGCATCTGGTCCAACCAGCAGGCCGGCTCCAGCCAGGCCCTCGGCCTGTCCGGCTCGTTTCAGCTCAACGGCGTCCAGATCGACGTCGCCGTCGGCGACAGCCTGAACACTCTGGCCGCCGCGATCAACAGCAAGACCTTTGCCTCCGGCCAGGAGGTTGCGGCCAGCGTCGTGGATAACCGCCTGGTCATCGCCTCCCGGCACGGCGGGACGGGCACCCTGACCGCCAGCGACGACGCCGGCAGCACGGTCCTGCTCTCATTGGGCATCGTGGACGCCCAGGGCGCGTTTGTCGGCGCGAACCACCAGGCGGGCGCCAGCGCGGTCTTCACCGTCAACGGCGTGCCGGTCACCCGGACCCGGAACACCGGCCTCACCGACGTCATCGACGGCGTCACGCTCAATCTGGCCGCCGATGCGGCCGGCCGGAGCGGCGCGCTCACCATCGGCGCCGATATCTCCGGCGCCCGGACGGCGATCGACGCCCTGCTGAGTAAGTTCAACAGCGTGCAGGCCTACCTGGCTAACAAGACGGCGACCACGTTCAGCACCGTGGAGGGCGTGACCACCTACACGCGCGGCCTGTTCGCCGACGACACTGTTTTCGCCGATTTACGCGGCGACCTTTTCAATCGGTTTATGGCCGACACGCCGAACAGCGGCGCTTTCAAGAGCCTGCGCGCCATCGGGATCGCCCTGGACGACAATCTGCAGGCGAGCGTGATTGACAGCGCCAAGCTGGAAGCCGCCCTGGCCGACAACCTGGACGATGTGCGGGCGCTGTTCGAGGCCGCGGCTGGCAGCCTGGACACGCGCCTGGCGATGTTTACGGGCGTCACCACCGGCTACATGGACTCGGCCATCCGGACCTTCGATGTAGAGCTGGCCGACGCCGACCGGGCGATCAGCGATTTCAACGCTCGCCTGGTGGACAAAGAAGAGGCCCTCACAGATCAGTTCGCGCAGATGCAGGCCCTGCTGGTGTCCATGAGCTATCAGCAGCAGCAGTGGTCCAGCATCTATGGAGGTCTGAGCCAGTACGGCTGACAGCCGCAACCGGCTCGGTTCATGGAGGAACCGCCATGTCCGAACAATTCAGTTCATCGTCGGTGAGCGCCCTGCCCCCCATCGGCGCTGCTGATCCGGCCCGCAGCCTGGCCCCCGGCCACGGCGAGGCCCTCGGTGCAGCGTCGGCCACGGGCGCCGCCCGGGCCGACCGGCCCAACGCGCCGGCGCAACCGTCGGAGCCCAAGCCCGCCGCCGGCGGCTCGCCCCACAACATCCGCCTGCATTTCAAGATCGACCCCCAGACGGACGACGTCACGGTGTACATGGTCGACACCAGCTCGCGGCGCGTCATCCGGACGATCCCGCCGGAGGAGCTGCAAAAGCTTAACGAGGGCGACCTGATTGAATTGCTGGCCTGAGGCGTCGTCCGATTTCAGACGGCCTTTATGCCAGGCGGCTATAGGACCTCGGCTCGCGGACGATACTGAACGCGTAACGCTTTACACACCCAGACCGAGACGAGGAGCCAGACGGCGATGTACACTGCTTACCGCGCACACGAATATCGGCAACAGGAAGTCATGGGCGCCAGCCCCCTGCATCTGGTGGTGATGACGTACGATGTCGCTATCCGCGCCTGTGAGCAGCAAAATCTGGCGCGCGCGGCCCAGGCCGTCAGCCTGCTGCGCGACTCGCTGAACTTCGATTACCCGGAAGCCGCCACCGGCCTGTTCCGGCTGTATCAATGGTGCCTGGACTGCATCCGCGCCGGCGATTACGCCGAGGCGCTCAAGACCCTGCGCAGCCTGCGCGAGGCCTGGGCCACAGTTGAGAAAAACCTGGCCCAATCGGCGCAGGTTTCGGTGCCCGTCCCGACCACTCATCTGGCTGTCGCCCAGCCGGCCGGTTACTGACGCCGGGCTCAAGGAGGCTTCCTATGCAGCCCGAGGCGTCGCCCCCGAATGCGCCGGCGGACGTCTTCGCGGAAGAGCGGCCGGCCAGCCAGGGTCGCCGTATCCGCTGGGAACGCGATCAGGCCGATGCCGAGCGCATCATCGTACGGGACGCGGTCACCGGCAAAGTGATCGCTGTCCTGCGCAGCCTGTTCGAGATGGGCCTGGACTAGCCGCCCGGCCCTTTACACACAATTTATTCTCGCTTCAGCCTCGTTTTACTGATCCCCCCCGGCGAAACTGCTAGCATACACCTGGCAGTTCAGGCGACCGCTTCTCGTCTGTCTGGCGTCGGGAGACTGTGTATACCTCGGATATTCGCAACGATCTGACCGCCCTGCTCGGCGCCGCCGATGCGCGCCAGACTTCCGGGTTCGGCGTTTCCGGAGCCGTTGGGGCATCGTTTGAGACCATGCTGGCGCAGGTCCTGCTGCGCCTCCTCGACCGCCTGGAAGCTATCGCCCCATCCAGCTCCACCAGCGCCGCCTCGGCCACCGTTCGCCCAACCTGGATCTACCCGACCACCGCAAGCCCGGCCGCTGTCCGACAGGCCTATGCCCCTGGCCCGACCGTCAGCGCCGCACCTGCAGACAGCCCGGCCGCTACCACGGCTCTTGCGTTGGCCGATTTCCCACGTCCGCCTCAAGACAACGGGCGCGGCATGCACTGGATCCCCACGGTCGCTCAAACGCCCGAAGTCGTCGATCGTTACGTCGCCGCCCTGAAAGATATGCGCATCAAGTGGGTGACGTTCCTGAACGACGGCACAAACGTGGGCGCCAACGATTACCTCGTCCAGCAACTGAAAGCCAACGGCATCGAGCCGATCCTGCGCGTCTACACCGACGGCCTGCGGCCCATCAACGGCGACCTGGGGGCCATGGTGCGGCACTACAAGGGCCTGGGCGTCGCCTACTTCCAGCTCTATAACGAGCCCAACCATTCGGTCGAGAACGGCGGCGCGCCGCCGGATGTGGATCGTTATCTGGACCTCTGGGTGCCGGCCGCGAAGACGGTCGCCGAGAATGGCGGCCTGCCCGGCTTCGGCGCACTTAGCCCGGGCGGTGAATTCAAGGACACGGAATTCCTGGCGCAGGCCCTGGACAAGCTCAAGCAACGCGGCGAACTGAAGGCGCTGGACCGCGCGTGGCTGTCGATCCACAACTATCAGGGCGACCGACCGGTGGACGATACGGAGGGCTTCGCGCGCTTCAAGGTCTACGCCCAGGTGTTGCAGGACAAACTCGGCCGTCTCCTGCCGATGCTGGGCACCGAGGGCGGGACGTTCACCTCCGGGCCCTCGGACGAAACCCGGCGCATCCAGCTCGTCACCGACGCCTATCGCTATATGGCTCAGCGTGAGCCATACAACTTTGTCTATTCCTACTGGGTCATCGCCAACGCCGACGGCGGCGGCCATGACCCGGCGTGGGAATGGCAGGCGCTCTTCCACCGGGGCGGGCATAGCCCCTTGGTGGATGCCCTGCGCAACCTGGACTAACGCCATGAGCTTCTGGGATAGCTTGCGGATTGGGGCCTCGGCCCTCACCGCACAACGACTGCGCCTGGATGTGATCGCCAACAACGTTGCCAACGCCGAGACGACGCGGACGGCGGAGGGCGGGCCGTACAAGCGGCAGGAGGTCGTTTTCACCACACAGGGCCAGGACAGTTCGTGGTTGCCGGCCCTCGTGCTCGCCCGCCGGCGCCAGACGGCGTCGGACGCGCTGCCGATGCAGGGCGTCCAGGCGCGGCAGATCATCGTCGCCGACGAGGCCGGGCCGCGGGTATATGAGCCTAATCACCCGGACGCCGACGCCGAGGGCTACGTGACCTATCCCAATGTCAACATCGTCACCGAAATGACGAACCTGCTCTCGGCCACCCGCTCGTACGAAGCCGGGCTGGCCGTCGTGGAAGCCGCCAAACGCATGGCGCTGCGCGCCCTGGAGATCGGGCGCGGCTGAACCCTGGAATCGCGAGGCGCAGCATGAGCATCACCCCCATCTCCCCGCAGGCCGTCGGCCAGGCCGCCTCAGCCGCCCGGTCAACGGCGCCCAGCGCGGCCCAGAACGTCGGCGCCACTTTCAGCCAGGCGCTGGACGCGCTGAGCCAGAGCCAGCACAACAGCGATGCCCTCATCCAGAAACTGGCCGCCGGCGAGAACGTCGACCTGCACCAGGTCATGATCGCGTCCGAACAGACCGATATCAAATTCCGGGTCGCCCTGGCCATGCGCGACAAGCTGGTCGAGGCTTACCACGAAGTCATGCGGATGCAGGTCTGAGACCCGGCCGAAACTCATCTGACGAGCCATGACCCTCCTCAACCCTCTTCGCGAACAATTCCTGGCGTTCTGGAAGCGCCAGAGCCGGCTGCAGCGGGGCCTGCTGATCGCGCTGGTGGTCGCCGGACTGGCCGCCATCGCCGCCTTCCTGACCTGGGCCAACACCCCGACCTACGCCGTGGCCTTCAGCGGCCTGAGCGAAGCCGACGCCGGCGTCATCGTGGAGAAACTGACCGAGGCCGGCGTCGCCTATCAACTGAGAGACGGCGGCACCATCCTGGTCCCCTCCGATCAGGTCTATGAGGTGCGGCTGAGCATGGCCCGGCAGGGCCTCCCGCAGAACGGCACCGTCGGCTTCGAGCTCTTCAGCGGCACCACGCTCGGCATGACCGAGTTCACCCAGCGGGTCAACTATCAGCGCGCGCTCGAAGGCGAGCTGGAGCGCACCATCGGCAGCCTGACGGCCGTGCAGGGTGTGCGCGTCCACATCGTCACCCCGGAGAAAACCCTGCTGACCAGCGACCAACTGCCGACGACGGCGTCGATCACGCTGCGATTCCGGCCCGGCCAGTCGCTGGAGGCCGGCCAGGTGCGTTCGATCACCCACCTGGTGGCGGCCAGCGTCGAGGGCCTCAAGCCCGAAAACGTCGTGGTCCTGGATGTCAACGGCAACCTGCTGGCCTCCGGCAGCGCCGAGACCGCCGAGGCCCGGGCCGCCGCGCAAAGCGACGACCGTCGCGCCGCCGAAGCCGCCCAGGCAGCCGCCATCGAGACCAAGGTCCGGCAATTGCTCGACACCGTCCTCGGGCCGAACAAGTCCGTGGTGAAGGCCAGCGTGACCATGGACTGGACCCAGCGCAATATCACCACGCAGGCCATCGACCCGGCGACGACCGCCGTTCGCAGCTCACAGACGTTGACGGAGACGTACAACGCCGATGGCCTCGCCGTGGGCGGGGTCCCTGGCGCTCTGGCGAACCTGCCGCCGCTTACCAGCACCACGTCGATCTCCGGGACGGAGGGCGCCTACTACTGGCGTCAGGAAAACACCACCAACTTTGAGATGACATCCGTCGAGTCGCACGAGGTCGTCGCCCCCGGCCAGATCGAGCAGATCTCGCTCTCCGTCATGGTGGATGGAATCACAGAGACGCAGCGCCTGGAGAGCCTGCGCACGGTCATCGCCGCCGCGGCCGGCATCCAGGCGGCGCGCGGGGACACGCTGGCGGTGGAGTCGCTGGCTTTCGACCGCACCTACTATGAGGCGCAGGCCGCCGAACTCCAGCAGCAGGACCAGATGGAACTCTACTTCCAGATCGGCCTGGCCGTCCTGGCCGTGCTCGCGCTGATCGGCCTGCTGTGGTACGTGCAGCGACTGCTGAACAACCTGCGCCTGGCGTCGGCCGAGGCCTGGACGCCGGTGCTCATGCCGGCCGCGGCGCTGGCTGCCGGGACGCCGGCCGCGGCGCCCTTGGGCGCTGGCGCGGCGACGACCCCCGGCGCGGCGGCGCCGTTGCCCGCGCCGCCGCAGACGCCGGCGCCGCCGGTCACGCCTGAGCCCGTCCAGCTGCAACCGTCTCCGCAGGACGAGCAGGTCGAGCGCCTCATCGTCCGGCTGGCCGAGGAGAACCCGACCACGGTGGCCGAGGTGATCCGCATGTGGCTGAGCGAGGACGAGAAGAAATAGCATGGTCGAGAGCAACGCCGCCAAATTGTCCGGCTTGCAGAAGGCCGCCACGCTGCTGGTGACGCTGGGGGTCGACCGTTCCTCGTCGATTCTGCAGAACCTGGGCGAGGTTGACCTCGAACGCGTCCTGCTCGCCATCAGCGAGGTCGGGCCGGTGTCCTCCGACATACGCTACGCCGTCCTGCACGAAGCCCACGAGCTCTCGCTGGTCGGCATGGGCATGATGACCGGCGGCATCGAGTACACGCGCCAGATCCTGGCCCGCGCCGTCGGCCCGCGACGGGGCGCCGAGATCCTGGAGCGGCTGGCCGCGCACAAGCAGCGCTCGTCGTTCGAGATCCTGCGCGACGCCGACCCGGCCCAGGTCGCCACCCTGCTCAGCGACGAGCATCCCCAGACCATCGCCGTGGTGCTCTCGTACCTGGATGCCAAGCAGGCGGCCGCCATCCTGAGCAACATGCCGGCCGACCTGCAGAGCGACGTCACGCTGCGGCTGGCGCAGATGGAGCGCATCCCGCCTCAGGTCGTGGAGCAGGTGGAACGCGGCCTCAAACGCAAGCTGTCCGGCGTATTGAGCGAGGCCGACTACAAGGCCACCGGCGGCGTCGCCTTCCTGGTGAAGGTGCTCAACCAGGTGGACCGGGGCGTGCAAAAGACCATCTTCGACGCGCTGGAGGCCAACAACGCGGCGCTGGCCGAGGAAGTGCGCGCCAACATGTTCACGTTTGACGACCTGGTCAAGCTCAACGACCGCGCGATGCAGCGCGTGCTGCGCGATGTCAACAAGCAGGACCTGGTGCTGGCGCTGAAGGGCGCGCCGGACAAGATCCGCGACCTGGTCTTCCGCAACATGTCCGAGCGCGCGCGGGAGACGCTCAAAGAAGAGGTCGAGCTGATGGGGCCGCAGCTGGCCAAGAACGTCTACGCCGCGCAGCGCAAGATTGTGGATGTGGTGCGCAGCCTGGAAGCGGCCGAGGAGATCGTCATCGCCGGCGGAGGCGGGGGCAATGAGTTTATCCCGTAGCGTCATCAAGGCGCACGCGGTGAAGTGGAGCCCGCCGGTCAACGCCGGGGCGGTCCAGCCGCAGCCGCAAGCGGCGCCGCCGCCGGCGTCTGTGCCCGCCTCCGCGCCGCTCGATCTGGACGCCGCCCAGCAAAGCCTGCTGACGGCCGCCATTGCCCAGAGCCAGCAGATCCTGGAAAAGGCGCGCGCCCAGGCCGCCGAAGAACTGCGCGCCGCCCAGGAGCAGGCGGCGGAGGTGACGCGCCAGGCCCGTCAGGCGGGGCTGGAGGCCGCCGAGCAGGAAACGGCGCATATCCTGCTGTCCGCCAAGGGCGTGGTCGATGAGGTGCGGGTGTGGCGCGAGGCGATGGCGCGACAGAGCGAGGCCATGATCCTGGCGCTGGTGATCGACATCGCGCGCGCGCTCTTTGGCGAGGGGGTGCAGCTGGAACGGGAGGCCCTGCACGCGGCCTTTGTGCGCGCTGTGGCGGAGGCCAAACCGCTGGGCGATCTGCGCGTCCATGTCCACCCCGACGACGCCGCTGTCCTGGGACCGCGCTGGCCGGAACAGCAGGCGGCGCAATTGGGCCAGCGCCTGGAGCTGGTCCCGGACCCCGCCATCCGGCGCGGCGGCTGCCTGGTCGAAGGTGATTACGGCACCGTGGACGCGCGCGTCGAAACGCAGCTCCAGTTTGTGGCCGAGACCTTGGGCGCCGCCGTTCAGGCGCCGGCCGGCGCCAGCCCGGAAGACTGACATGACCCTGCCGCAGTCCGTCGATCTCTCCCGCTATCGCCGGGCGCTGGCCGGTCTGAAGACCGTGCGGCTGTCCGGGCGCGTGGCGCAGGTGGTCGGCCTCACGGTCGAAGCGCGCGGCCTGGATGCCCAGGTGGGCGAAGTGTGCGAGATCCGCGCCGCTGGCGCGCGGACGCCGTTGCAGGCCGAAGTCGTCGGGTTTCGGGACGAGCGGACGCTGCTCATGCCGCTGGGCGAGATGCATGGCATCCAGCCCGGCAGCCCCGTGTTCCCGCTGCGCTCGGTCTTCCGCGCGCCCGTCGGGCGCGGGCTGCTGGGACGCGTGCTGGATGGGCTCGGCCGCCCGATCGACGGCCGCGGCCCGTTGACGGCGACCGAGACCGCCCCGATCTACAACTCGGCGCCCCACCCCCTCCGCCGCCGCCCGATTTCGGCGCCGCTCATCACGGGCGTGCGCGCCATCGACGGTCTGCTGACCGCCGGCAAGGGCCAGCGCCTCGGCATCTTCGCCGGCAGCGGCGTCGGTAAGAGCACGCTCATGGGCGCTATCGCCCGCAGCTCGCGCGCCGACGTCAGCGTCATCGCCCTGGTCGGCGAGCGCGGGCGCGAAGTGCAGGAGTTCATCGACCGCGACCTGGGCAAGGTGGGCCTGGCCCGCTCGGTCGTGGTCGTCTCCACCTCCGACCAGCCCGCCCTGGTCCGCCTCAAGGCGGCCTGGGTCGCCACCACCATCGCCGAGTATTTCCGCGATCAGGGCCTGGACGTGACCTTTCTGATGGACTCGGTGACGCGCTTCGCGATGGCGCAGCGCGAGGTCGGCCTGGCGATCGGCGAACCGCCCGCCAGCAAAGGCTACACGCCGTCCGTGTTCGCGCTGCTGCCCAAGCTGCTCGAGCGGGCCGGCACCTCGGATCGCGGCAGCATCACGGGCTTCTACACCGTGCTGGTCGAGGGCGACGACTTCAACGAGCCGATCTGCGACGCCGCCCGCAGCATTCTGGATGGGCATATCATGCTCACGCGCGAGCTGGCGGCGCGCAATCACTATCCGGCCATCGACGTGCTCAACAGCGTCAGCCGCGTTATGCCGGCCGTCACCACGCCCGAACACCGCGCGCAGGCGGCCCGCGCCCGTAAACTGCTGGCCACCTACGAGAAAGCCCGCGATCTGGTGAACATCGGCGCGTACGTCGCCGGCTCCGATCCCGAGATCGACGCCGCGCTGGCCGCCCTGCCGGCGCTCATGGGCTTCCTGCAACAGAGCGTCGAGTTCACGCCGTTCGAGGACACGCTCCAACGCCTGGGCGCGCTCGAAGCCGGCGCTGGAGGCGCGCATGTCAATTGAATTTTCGTTGCAGACCGTGCTGGACTACCGCCACAGCCGCGTGGAAGGGCTGGAGATCGAGCTCGGCCGCCTGCTCTTCGAGCAGCAACAGGCGCGGCGCGCCCTCGAGGCGCTGGAAGCCAGCCGGCAAAGCCTGTTCGGCGAGCTGCGGCAGAAGCAGGCCGGCGTGCTGGACCTGGCCAGCCTCACGCAAATGCGCCTCAACCTCCGGCATCTCGAAAAACGCCTGGCGCAGCAGCAGACGGCCCTGGCCGAGCTGGCCCAACGCATCGACGAGCATCGCCGCCGGTTGATCACGGCCAAACAAGACGAGGAGACGCTCGTCACACTCAAGAATAAGGAGATCGCCCAGCAGCGCGCCGAGCAGATGCGCCTGGAAAACGCGCTGCGCGACGACCTCTACATCATGCGCGCCCATCAGCGCGCCGCCAGCTGAGGCCGCCATGTTCGGATCGATTGACACCTCCCTGCAAATGGTGCTCCTGCAGCTGATCGAGAAGCTGCTTGACCGGCTGCCGGACGCCGGCCCAAAGACCGGGGCCGCCCCGACCACGAACTCCACGGCCGCGAACGCCAGCCGACCCGCTGCTTTTGAGGACCTGATCCAGCAGGCCTCGGCCCGCTACGCCGTGGACCCGCGTCTGGTGAAGGCCGTGATCCAGGCCGAGTCCAACTTCAACCCGAACGCCGTCTCGCGCGCCGGGGCGCAGGGCCTGATGCAGCTCATGCCCGGCACCGCGGCCGGCCTGGGCGTGACCAACTCGCTGGACCCCGCTCAGAATGTGGATGGCGGCGTGCGCCTGCTGCGCCAACTGCTCGACCGCTACGACGGCAACGTCGCCTACGCGCTGGCCGCCTACAACGCCGGGCCCGGCGCCGTGGACAGGTACGGCGGCATCCCCCCCTACCGCGAGACACAGACCTACGTGCCCAAAGTGTTGCAACTGATGAATGAGTGGAGCGCCTGAGCCATGACTGAAGCGCTGTTTTCCGATCCGGGTTTCCGTGCCGCCCAGACCGCCTTGGACGGGCTGGCCTTGCGCCAGGAGGTCATCGGCCGCAACCTGGCCAATATCGACACGCCCGGTTTCAAGGCCCAGTCCGTGACGTTCGAGGCGGCTCTGCAACAGGCCCAGCGCGAGACTCGGGCGATACGGCTGGCCGTCACCGACGGCGCGCACCTGACCGGCGCCGGCGACCCGACCGCGCTGATCAGCCTGGAGGCGCGCACGGGCGGCAGCACCCGGGCCGATGGCAACAACGTGGACATTGACCAGGAGCTTACCCAGATGGCCGAGACCGGCATCCGCTTTCAGGCGCTTTCGCAGCTGATCAGCAAGAAAATGCTCTTGCTGAAATCTATCGCTACCGGGAGGTAATCCATGTCCGATAGCCTTGCCCTGCCGGCGGCGCAGCCGCCCCCTCTGTCGGGGCTGCGCCCGCCGGCCCAACCTGGCGCCGGCCAGGCCGCCGATACGGCCTCCGGCCCGCCGTTTGAGGCCGTGCTGGCCGAGGCTGAAGTGGAGGCCGACGCGGCCTTACCGCTGATGGACGCGAGCGTGCTCGCGGCCCTGGCGGCCCTGCTCAACGTCCCGGGCAGGACACAGCCCATCGCCGCCCCCAGCGCGGAGCCGCCGGCCGCCGAGGCGCCCGACGCCCAACCCCTCGTCAGCAGCCCGGCCCCCGGCGCACCCAGCCTGGCCCTGGCCGAGACTATCTCCGGCGGCGCGATGCCGGAGGCCGCCCCTGATCCGCAGAGCGCCTTGCAGGCCGCACGGGGGTTCCAATCCTGGATGACCGCCGCGAGCACGGCCGTCGCGACGGCGGACGCGGCCACCGTCTCAGCCGAGGCGCTCAACATCTCGGCCCAGCCAGCCACGCCAAAGATCCCTGTCGCAGCCAGGGCGTCAGCCACGGACCCAGCGCCGGACGTCCAGGCGCAGACCATGGTCATGCCTGGCGCAGCTGCGGCCACGGCGCCTACGCAACCCATGCTCGAGCCGGCCCGCCTGGCGGAGGCTTCTGAGCTCAAAACACCGACGGCCTCCCCAGAGGCTGTCCTGCCGCAGGTCGTGCGCGGCGTGGAAACGCTGAGCCGCTCCGGGCAGACGACGCTCCATGTTCACCTTCAGCCCGAATCACTCGGCCGCATCGACCTGCAACTGACCACCGGCGTCGAGGGCGTGCGCGTGACGATGACCGCTGACCTGCCGGCGACGGGCAGCCTGTTGCAGCAACATCTGGTTGACCTGCGCGAATCGCTGGCCGCCTCCGGCCTGACCGTGGCCGGCCTGTCGGTGGGTCTGGGTCAACACCAGGGTGGCGCCGCCTTCACCTGGCAACAGGCCCGGACGGCCCCGCTCATGACCTCGGCCGAGAGCGCGGCCCGGCCCGTCGAAGCCGGGCTGGATAGCGTGCCCGCCATAAGCAATGGCGCGCGCGTCGACTACCGTATCTGAACCGGAAAGGAGGCCAGATGATCACCAGTCCGATCGCCCATACCGGCGCGCCGGTCGCCGGCGTTGCCCAGACCGCGAAGGGCGGCTTCAGCGACGATCCCGCGCAGTTCATGCAACTGCTGCTCGCCCAGCTCCGCAACCAGAACCCGCTCGACCCGGTCCAGGACAAGGATTTCATGGGCCAGGTGACGCAGATGAACTCGCTGCAGGAACTGCAGAAGATGAACGCCCTGCTCAAGTCGCTGGCTCAGTCCAACCGCCTGGGCGAAGCGGCGGCCCTGATCGGCAAGGCCGTCACCGCGCGCGGCGATGACGGCCAGACGCAGACCGGCGTGGTCACGGGCGTCACGCTGGAAGGCGACGAGGCCCGCCTGCTCGTCGGCGGCGGCGCGATTACGCTGTCGAGCGTCATCGGCGTCAGCGCCGTTGACCGCGACGCCGTCCCGAGCGTGTGATATGGCCGACCCGCTCCGCGTCCAGACGACGCAACCAGCGCCGGGCGGATACAGCCGTCCGGCCGGGCGGCCGACCCCGGCCGCCGGCGTCTCGTTCGACGAGGCGCTGGACCAGGCCCAGGTGCGGTTCTCGAACCATGCTCAGAAACGGCTCGAGGCCCGCGGCATCCAGCTCAACGACGACGGTCTGACGCGCCTGAACGACGCCGTCAACCGGGCCGCCCAGCGCGGCGGCCGGGAGTCGCTGGTGCTGATGGATGACCTGGCTTTCATCGTCAACGTCAAAAATCGGCTGGTCGTCACCGCCATCGACGGCGCCAGCCGGGGCGAGGGCGTGTTTACGCAGATCGACAGCGTCGTCCTCGCCGACAAGGATAAAGCTTAGTCAATTCAATCCGCAGGCTGGCCCTCCTGGAGGAAGCCTGCCTCACACAGGCGGGTCGTCGATCCGCCTCCCACAGGAGATGTTCCGATGTTACGCTCGATGTTCACTTCGATTGGCGCCCTGACCCTGCACCAGACCTATATGGACGTGGTCGCCAACAACCTGGCCAACGTCAACACCCACGGCTTTAAGGGCAGCCGGGTGACGTTCCTGGACCAGATCTCGGAAATGGTGGCGGCCGGCGCCGGCCCGACCCAGGCGCTGGGCGGCATCAACCCCACCCAGGTCGGTCTGGGCGTACGGCTGGGCGGCACCACCACCAACTTCACGCAAGGCGCCATGCAGAGCACCGGCCGCGTGTCCGACATGGCCATCCAGGGCGACGGCTTCTTCATCTACGCCAACGGCAACGATCGTTTCTATTCGCGCGACGGCGCCCTGGAGATGGACGCCGACGGCGTGTTGGTGAATGGCGCCACCGGCATGCGCATCCTGGGCTGGCAGGCGCAGACCGTCAGCGGCTCCACCGGCGTCATCGACACCGGCCTGCCGCTGAGCCAGATCAACATCCCGGTCAACTCGACCCTGGCCCGCGCCACCACCAATGCCACTCTGCGCGGCAACCTGGACTCAACCGAGCCCATCGGCGGCACGTTTACGGCGACGGTCGGCGTATACGACTCGCTCGGCGTGCTGCACCCGGTGACCGTGACCTACACCCACACGGCCGCCAACACCTGGACCTGGGCGGCCAGCGCCGGGTCGCCGGCGGCGGGCGTGGGCGGCGGCACCGCCACCTTCAACGCGCAGGGCCAGTACGTCAGCGGCACCGGCACCATCACCATCCCGGGCAGCGGCGGCGCGGCGGCGACCACGGCCACGCTCGACATGAGCAACCTGACCCAACTGGCGACCGGCAGCGATGTGGCGCTCTCCAACCAGGACGGCCTGGCCGCCGGCAGCCTGACCGGTTTCAGCGTCATCTCGAACACCGGCGAGATCTTCGGCCTGTACTCCAACGGCTTGCAGGAGCGGGTCGGGCAGATTGCCATGGCGAACTTCATCAACCCGGCCGGCCTGGAGCACGCCGGCCAGAACCTGTTCCGGCTCGGCCTGAATTCGGGGGAGGCCCAGGTCGGCACCGCCAACACCGGCGGGCGCGGCACCGTCGTTTCAGGCTACCTGGAAGCCTCGAACGTGGATATGGCCCAGGAGTTCACCAACATGATCCTGGCTCAGCGCGGCTTCCAGGCATCGTCGCGGGTCATCACGACCTCAGATGAGATGCTGCAAGAACTGGTGAACTTGAAGCGATAAGGCTGTTGGCATCTTGCGTAGTGCGTATTTCCTGACGATTTAGAACCTGTCTCTAAACCTCAGCAGAGGCGTCGCCGACGGCACTGCCGTCGGCTATCGGGCGGGTTTAGAGATAAGCTCTTACGCACTACGCAAGAGACGATGTCCCCATGTTTCCCATCCCCGGCACGCCGCCCGTCATCGCCGTTACGCGGTCCGATGATACCCCTCTGACCCTGCGCCTGAATCAACGCCTGACGGCCGAGGTCCTGCAGATTGCGACCGATCACGTCGTGCTGGGGGTGGATGGAGTGCCGGTGGTCGCGCGGTTGACGGCGTCCGACCAGGCCCGGGCCCTCGCCGACCGGCGCACCGCGCAATTCATCGTGCGCGGGTTTGCGGACCAGACCCCGGTTCTGCAACTCGTCGACCACGCCGCCACCGGGCCGCCGCCCTCCCCGACCTCCCAGCCCGATCTCCTGCCAGGTCTGCTCAAACAAGCCGGTCTGCCGGGCGACACGGCCACCCTGAACCTGGCGCGGGCATTGCTCGACCACGGACTGCCCGTGACGCCAGCCCTCATTGCTGAACTGGGCGAGGCGCTGGGCCAACTGTCAGCGTGGACGGCCACGGACGCGCAACGGGCCGCCGGCCTCAAGGCAGCCGGGCTGCCGGTGACGCCTGGCGCGCTTTCCCTGCTGGCGAGCGCGCCCTCTGAACTCGGCGAGCCGCTGGCCCGGCTGCAGACCCGGCTCCAATCTCTCCCGACGGACACGCTGCCCAAGGACCTGGCCGGGCTCGTCCGCGATGGACTGGCTGTGCTGACCAAACTTCGGCTGAACTGGAGCGCCGGGCCCGACCAGATCACTGAACAGCTCCGGGCGCTTGTCGAGATCCTCGGCCAGCCTATCGAACGCCAGTTGGCGCAAGCCGCACCGCCTCCCTCGTCCGATAATTTGCTGACTCTGGCCCGGCTGCGCGCTGAGCTGGCGCAGATTTCGGCCGGCCAGCCCCAGCTGGAAGCGGTCGTGAAGGACCTGGACCAGTTCCTGGACGCGGCCCGCCTGGCGCAATTTCGGAACGTCGCCCCGAACCCCACGCCGGGCGAGGGTCACTGGTTCAGGCTGGATGTTCCTGTCGGTCTCCCCAACGACCCGACGGCCCATCTGCGCGTCGCCTACCGCCCCGGCCAGGAGGGGGATGTCCTCGACGCCGCCCACACCCGCCTG
This sequence comes from Anaerolineales bacterium, assembly GCA_034434015.1. Lineage (GTDB taxonomy): Bacteria > Chloroflexota > Anaerolineae > Anaerolineales > UBA6663 > SpSt-583. The sequence goes on along the minus strand of DAOUAB010000204.1, from coordinate 15,426 downwards.
GTCCTGCAGCTGGATCTTGACGACGACCATGCCCTGGAGATCGACCTCTCGGTGGCGGACCGTCAGATCGGCGCCTGGATCACGGCGACCGACGAGACGCTGCGCGCGGGCGCTGAAGCCGAACTGCCCCATCTGGAAGCCGGCCTGGAGCAGTTGGGCTATCACCTCAAGTCGGCCAGCTGCCGGGTCGGCCAGCCGGCGCCGCCGACGCCGGGGAGCGCCAGCGCCGGATCACCCCGCGCCAGCCCGCACCACGTAAACCTGGAGGCCTGACGATGCGTTATCCCGGCCAGGTGTTTCGGGCTAAAACCACTCTGTCGCGCGCAGTGGCGCTCGGCTATGAGCCCCAGAAAGATGCCGCGCCGCGCGTACTCGCCACCGGCCAGGGGCGCATCGCGGAACAGATCCTCGCCGCCGCGCGCGCCAACGGCATCCCCATCCGCGAGGACCCCGTCCTGGCCGCCGCCCTGGCGACCGTGGAGCTCGACGCCGTCATCCCGCCCGAGTTGTATGCGATCGTCGCGCAGGTGCTGGCGTACGTCTATCGCGTCCGGCAGCGCACCCTGCCCCGATGATCCCCTTTCCCTGATCTCGTTTACGGGCGCTTCTCAGGAACAAAATGGAAACGCGCCCGAGTGGAACGAGGGGCGCGTCCGCCCTCAGGAGGTTGGGCAGAACTCAGACGTGAACGTAGACGCGCCCCTGGATGGGATCGACGCGGTTGAAGTTGCGGATCTTGGCCAGCGTCGGCTGGTCGACCATCTTGCCGCTGGTGGCGAGCAGGAGGCCGCGCCCGGTGTACAGGTCGCGGGTCAGGATCATGCCCTCGCGCAGGTCGCCGGGGTTGATGCGGACTTCCGTGCCCGATTGGGCGGCCACGCGTCGCTCATCAAGGTAACGCCGGAACTCACGCACAATACGCGGGTCGAAGCGACGCCCCTCCCCTTGCAGGACGGCCTGCCAATCGCCGCCGAGTTTCTCATAGCCGTCCACGACCGCGATAATGCGCGCGCCGATGGGGATCGCGTCGCCGGCCAGCCCATCCGGGTAGCCACGGCCGTTGTACCATTCGCCTTGATGCCGGACGATATGGGCCACGTTGTCAAGGCGCGGGATGGAGGCCAGCAGCCCTTCGCCCAGCAGCGGGCTCTGCCGGATCAATTCCTGGTCGTCACGACTCAGGCTGTAGGTGTCTTTGTGAAAGACGCGATCCGGCAAGCCGAGTTTGCCCACATCATGCAGGGTGGCCGCAATCTCGATGTCGCGCTGCTCGTCCTCGCTCAGGCCCAACGCCTGGGCCAGCCAGCGGGCGGCCTCGGCCACGCGCTGGGCGTGGCCCGCCATCGACGAGTTGCGCAATTCCTGCACGCCGGTGAGCAGCCGGATGACGTCCAGCAAGTTCTCCTCCAACTGCAGATTCTTGGCCTCGATCTCGGCTGTGCGCTCGGCGACTTTCTTCTCCAGGTCTTCGTTCAGCGCCCGGAGTTGGACAGCCTGGTTGACGCTCAACTCATACAACCGCCGGTTCTCGCGTAACAACTCGTGGAAATGGACGCTGTCGCGCACGACGGCGCGCAGTTCATTGTTATTCCAGGGCTTGGTCATGTAACGGTAGACATGGCCCTCGTTGATGGCAGAGATGGCAGTCTGCGTGTCAGCCGAGGCGGTCAACATCACGCGGATGATGTCGGGCCAGCGCCGGCGCACAATCTTGAGAAACTCGATGCCCGGCAGATCCGGCAGGTTCTGGTCCACAAACACCACGGCGATGCGCTCGCGCTCGATGACGGCCAACGCCTCTTCAGCGCACAGCGCCGTCAGCGCCCGAAAGCCCTCGCGGCGGATCAGCAACGTCAGCACCACCAGGAGAGATTCGTCGTCGTCCAGAACCAGCACTGCGACATCAGACATAGATCACCGCCTAAAGATGACGGCTTCAGCCGGCGGCCTCACGCCTCTCCGACTCGCGCTCGCCGAGCAGTCGGCGCAGGGCCTCAGCCGGCAGGGCGGAGGCGTCGCTCGCCCGCCGCGCGGCCGCCAGATTCTGCTCGCGCACCGCCTCACACAATTCCCGGCGCAACACGGTGACGCTGCGCGGCGCCTGGATCCCGAGCCTGACCTTGTCGCCGTCCACCCCCAGGACGGCGACGACGATCGGCTCGCCCGCGCCGGGCAGCGTGAGGACCAGGCTTTCTTCAGGCCGTCGCGTCAGGACGAGCATGCCTCACCTCCGGCCCGGCGGCGGGTTGCCAGGGCGCCTGGATCGGGTACGCGGCCGGGTAGCCCGAGTTAGACAGGATCACCTGCCGGGCCATCCCGGTCCGGCGGTTCACGACGAGCGGGCCAAGCAGGTTGGCCGTCACCCGCAACGGCTCCGGCTGGATATTAAGCACCGCCAGCCATTCCAGGTCCGAATCGGACTCCGGCGCCAGCGCCAGCCGATCGGCGTCGCCCAGCGTCGGCGCATAATCCGGCTTCACCAGCCAGGGATTCACGGCCGGCAAAGACAGGATCGGCTCATCGGTCGAGTTGAGCAGCACCACGGGCGCCATCGCCGGGTTGCTTTCCAGCACGAAATGCTGCCATTCCGGACAACCCACCAGGCCTTCCGGGAAGTTGAGCTCTGCCGTTGTCATAGCAGGCGCGGTCATCATGTCCTCCTGAGGCGATCACCGTAAATAATCAAACAGGCTGGGCGTGATCGCGCGCCGGCCTACTTCCAAAGTCGCCTGATATACGGTCTCCTGCTGTTTGAGCATGGAGATCGCCTCCGTCAGGTTGACGTCCTCCTTGTGTGTCAGAAGGTTTTTGAGGTCGATCTTCGTCCGTTCCAGGCGATCCATCTCCGTCTGCAGTTGCCGCTGGCGCGCGCCGTTCGTCGTGCGCACAGCGGTGAGCCCGGTCAGCGCCGCCGACAGGGCGCCGACGGCCGCCTGCGCGGCCGGGATGTTGCCGGCGGCCAGGGCGTCGCGGGCGCTGATCAGCGCGTTGAACAGCGGCGTGAAAGCCGTGTTGCCGTCGATATTGACCGTGAGGGTCTGCCCGGGCGCAATGCTCTGCTGCATGGCGTCGGCGGTCGAGGCCAGGTTGTTCGTGACGCCGGCGCCCGTGTACGTGTAAGGCTGGGTCGTCACCTTGAACCCGGCGAAGAGGTATTTGCCCTGGTGCTGGGTGTTGCCAACCCCCACGGCGTGCTGGAGCAGGCCGTCCAGTTCCTGGGCCAGCACCTGCCGTTCGGTCACCCCCTGCGTGTCGGATAGACCCTGGTTGGTGAGCAGCTGGGCGCGCGTCGCAATGTCGACCAGGTCCTTGAGGGCGAGCTCGTTCGCGCTGAGCCAGTCGCGCGTCACATAGCCGGTGTCCAGATACGCCTGGTTGGTCTGCAGGGTTGAGCGCAGGCTGAGACTGGCCGCCGCCACCGCCGGGTTGTCGGCCGGCGTGTGGATGACCTTGCCGGACGCGACCTGCGTCTGCAGGACGCTCAACCGCTCGAGGTTGTCGTTCATGTGGGCGACGGCGTCCTCCACCATCATACGACTGCTGATGCGCATCCCGACCATCCTTTCTGCCCAGCGCCTCAGCCTACAGGCCGACGCGCCCCATGCCGTTGATGACCCGGTCGATCATTTCGTCTATGGTCGTCATCATGCGGGCCGCCGCCTCGTAGGCGCGCTGAGATTGCACCAGGTTGGCGGCCTCTTCATCCAGCGACACGCCGCCGATTGACTCGCGCTGCCTGTCCAGCGACTCGGCCACCAGGCCCCGATCCTCGGCCGCCGCCGTGGCGCTTCGCCCCTCCAGCCCCAGGCGCCCGACCTGGGCAGTGTAAAACTGGTTCAGGGTCGCCGTGCCGCCGTTCATGAGTAACGCCTGCTGCAAATCGAAGATCTGCCGGGCCACATTGCCATCGCCCGGGTTGCCGGCGGCGGCGGCGGTGGCAATGTTCACGATACCGTTGACCGGATCGGTGATGGCGGCGTCCAGCCGCATGGACAACGCGTCCGTCCCGGCGAAGAAATCCAGGTTGGTGGCGCCGTTCAGGCCGAAACCCGCGCGGTGCAGCGCGTTGACCTGGTTGATCAGCGTCGCCGCAAAACTATCCAGGCCGTTCTGCTGGTCCGGGATGACGCGATCGCGGGCGTCGAACAAACCCTTCAGTTCACCGCGCGGCGCGCTGAAGGCCTGCCCATCCTGCCAGACCAGCCGCGCCAGATTGGCGTTGGCGGCGTCCGGGACGGCGCTGACCTGAAACGTCGTGCGGCCGACGACCAGGGCATGGCCGTTGATCGAGACGATCGCCTCGCCGTTCGGCTGCAGGTGGGACTCGGCCCCGGCCAGCGTCGCCAGCTTGTCCAGCATCCGATCGCGCTCATCCATCAGGTCGTTGGGTTGGTCGCCCACGCCCAGCACCCGCGCGATCTCGACGTTGAGGCGCGCGATCTGGCTGGCGGCGGCGTTGATCTCGTCCACGCGCTGGCGAATGGCCAGGTCCTGATCGACCCGCAAGGCCGCGAGGGCGCCGGCGCGCCGGTTAAGCGCCTGGGCGAGGGCCGAACTGCGCTCGCGCAGGTCGCCGCGCAGGGCGGTGTTGGTCGGGTCCGCGCTCAACGCCTGCCATCCCGCCCAAAACTCGTCCAGCTTCGGTAGCAGGCCGTCCGGGGTTGATTCGGCCAGCGTGGATTCAACCTGCTGGAGCACATCCCGTTCCGCCTGCCACCGGGTGGCTTCGGCCAGCTCGCGGCGGTAACGGCCATCGAAAAATTCCAGGTTGAAGCGCTGGATACGGTCCACGCGCACGCCGCCGCCCATCTGGCCGGCGGCCAGCTCGCGCATCAGGGTCGGCGGGGCATAAGGCAGACCGGCCACCAGCACCGCCTGCTGCCGCCGGTAGCCCGGCGTGTTGGCGTTGGCGACGTTGTGCTGGGTGACTTCAATCGCCTGCTGATGGCTGAGCACCGCCCGCAGCGCCAGGTTGATCCCGTAAAATAACGACGGCATATCGTCTCCTCGACCTCAGGCCCAATGCTCCCGGGTCAGCGTCGCGTGCGCGCGGGCCGGCGCGGCGCCCCAGGGCTGGTAGCCCGCCGCCGGCTGATCCAGGCCGAGCAAGAACTCGCGCACGGCCGCCACCCGCTCCAGGGCCGAAGCGGCCAGCGCCCGGTTGCCGCGCGTCAGCTCGGCGATTTCGCCGGCCAGGGCCAGGATGCCCTGACGCAGATGTCTCAGACGGCCGGCGACCGCCGGCTCCAGGTGGCCGAGCATGTCCGACAACACGGGCCGCGCCCCCGCCCAATCGGACGCGCGCGCCCAGGCCTCCAGCGCCGCTTCGCGCGCGCGCTCCAGCTGGCTCAGCTCGGCCTCGACAGCGGCTTTTTGCGCCAACACGCTTTCCAGCTCGTCGGCGGCGCCGCGGGTCAGCGCCTGGCGCTCAGCGCGGGTCAGCGCTTCCAGCGTCTGCAGCTGCCGGAATTCCTGGACCAGCGCCGTCTCCAGCGCAGCCAGCGGCACGGTAACAGTGTCGGGCATGTCCATCCTGATCCTTTACAGGCGCGCGATCAACCGGCGCGCCAGTTGATGCACCGGCACCTGATACGCGCCGGATTCGACGGCGTGTTTGAGCGGCTCCACCTTCTCGGCGCGGACGTCCGGCTGCTCCGCCAGCGCCGCCTGCGCCCTGCTCAACAGACGCGCCTGATCCGAAAGCGTCAACTGGTCCCGGCCGGCGGCGCCTTCGCTCGACCGGGCGGCGCCTGTCGCCCGCGCGCCCTCGACCGACGCGGCACCGGTCAGCCGGGCCTGCGAAATGGGATTGGAGCCGTTGTTCTCGATCTTCATGACCGTCCTGCCTCCGTCTGCCAGATAGCCGCAACGATATCTTTCCGTAACACGTTATCGGCATCTGTGACCGATTCTTGATCAGCCTCGGCGCATTTGGATAGCCAGGTCGAACATGTGGTCGGTTTGCTGGAAAGCGCGGACCGACAGGCTGTAAGCGCGCTGCAACGCGATCAGGTGCGTCATCTCCTCGGCCAGATTGACATTGGAGCTCTCCAGGGCATTGCCGTGGAGGACGCCAAACCCGTCCGTCGTCGGATTGCCCGTCTGCGCCGGCCCGGAGGCGTCCGTCGCCAGCCAGGCGTTCTGGCCATAACCGGCCAGGGCCGTCGGATTGGCGAAGCGGGCCAGCGGGATACGGCCGGCCTGAGACCATGCGCCCGCCTGCTTGACCATGACCGTGCCGTCCGGGTTGACGTGCATGTCCTCGAGATTCGCCGGCAGTTGACCCTCCCACACCAACGGCAGGCCGGCGGCGGTGACGATCTGGTTGTTGGCGTCGCGCTGGAAGGCCCCATCCCGGGTGTAGGCGGTGCGGCCATCCGGCAAAGTGACGGCGAAGAAGCCCTCGCCTTCAATCGCCAGGTCCAGCGGATTGCTCGTGATCCGCAGGGTGCCGGGGGTCATGAGATTCTGCGTGGCGCGCGGCCCGGCGCCGTTGGGGGTGCCGGTCGCCCCCGCCGCCGACAGCATCTCCTGGAAATTAGCGCGGGCCCCTTTGTAGCCGTTGGTGTTGACGTTGGCGAGGTTGGCGCCGACGACATCCAGATCAAACATTCGGGCCAGCATTCCGCTGCGGGCCACGGCCAGGAGTTGGGTCAAACCGTTGGACATCGGCCGCTCCTATCTCAAAGCTGTCCCAGGGTCGCGATCGCGCGCCCGAGGAGTTGGTCCTGCACCTGGACCAGCATCTGCGCCGCCTCGTAGGCGCGGTTGACGGCCACCATCTGCGTCATCAACTGGGCCGGGTTGACGTTGGCGGTCTCCAGGAAACCCTGCACAACCGTGCCGCGTTCCACGCCGGTCGGCTGGCCGGCAGCCGCGAACAGGTTGGGTTGGTCGCGCGTCAATTCCGCCTCCGGATCGGCGAAGGACGCGATCCCAAGCTGGCCGACGGCCTGGCCGTCCACCGTGATCGCGCCGTCGCCGCCGATCGCCACTGGGCCATCCGGCAGCGTGATCGGGGCGCCGGCCTCGTTCAGCACGGCGTATCCGTCCACCGTCACCAGGTTGCCGTCAGCGTCTTTAAGGAAACGGCCGTCGCGCGTGTAGCGCTCGCCAGCCGGCGTCTGCACCCGGAAGAAGCCGGGGCCATGCAGGGCCACATCCAGGAGTTGGCCCGTCTGGCGCAGCGCGCCGTCAGCGTAGTCGGTCTCCGGCGGTATGGTCTCCACGCCGAGGCCCAGTTCGCCGACCAGGCGCGGGGCCGACGGCCACACCTCGTCGCCCGGGCGGGTGCTGACCGTCGTCTTCACAAAGTCATCCAGGCTCAGCAGCACCTGCTTGAAGCCGGGGGTGTCCAGGTTGGCCAGGTTATGCGAGAGCATATTCTGGCGGGTGAGGCCGGCCAGCATGGCCGAGGCGGCGGCGTAGAAACCTTTGATCACGACTGATACCTCCCGCGCACAACCGCGGCGCTCACCAGGCGGCGCACGTCGGCGGGCTGGCCGGTCAGCATCAGGCGCACTTCTTCGCGCGTCACGCCCAACCGCCGGGCAATCTCGACCTCGCCCATGCCCCCCGCCGACATGGCCGCGGCCACCTGGCTCTTCTCCAGGCCCGCGCTCGCGCCGGCGTTGAGCGGGGCCGCCTGCGCCGTCGCCAGCAAGGCCTGGAAATCGGCCTGGGCCAGGAGGCCGGTGGCCGCCGCTGACTCGGCCTGGCGGGCGGCGGCGACATCGCGCAGGCCGGCCACCACGGGCGCCAGGCGCTCGGCCTGGGCCTGGCCGCCGCGCGCCAGGGCCGTCTCACGCGCCAGGGCGATCACATTCAGCGTATCGTGCAGGAGACTCGACGCGACCTTCGACATAGACTTAGCGCCTCGCTTTCTGGACCGGGACCGCCGGCTCGACCTCGGCCGTCAGCCGGGCCCGCAGGCTCAGCACGGCGCGGGCATGCAGCTGGCACACCCGCGACTCGGAGATGTTAAGCACTGCACCGATCTCTTTCAGCGTCAATTCTTCGTAGTAATAAAGCGACAAGACCAATTGCTCGCGCTCCGGCAAACTCTGCAGCGCCCGGACCAGGCGGGCGTGCAGATCCTGCTCCAGGGTCAGGTCGCTCGGGTCAACCTGGCTGGGGTCCGCCAGGATCTCGTACAGCGACCGATCCTCGGCTGCGTCTTCCTGGACCACGTCGAGCGACAGGATGATGCGGCCGGCCTCGACCAACGACTGGCGCAACTGGCCGAGATCCATGTGCAGGTGGGCGGCCAGCTCTTCGTCGCTGGGCGCCCGGCCCAGCTGGCCCCAGAGCGTGGAGACCGCCGCCTGCACATCGCGGGCGCGGCGGCGCGCCGCCCGGGATAGCCAGTCGCGCGCGCGCAACTGATCCAGGATGTGGCCGCGAATGCGCAGGGTGGCGTAAGTGCTGAACTGCGTCCCGTAAGCCGGGTCGTAGCGGTCGACGGCCTCAATCAGGCCGAGCAGACCGTGGCTCGCCAGGTCTTCGTAGTCGGCCCCGGCCGCCTGGCTGATCCCAATCCGGTTGAGGACGAAGTGCACCAGCGGCACGTAGCGCAGGATGAGGGCCTCGCGCACGGCCGGGTCACGCGTGGCCGCGAAACGCGCCAGTTGCTCGGCGTCCTGCTCAGCGTGAGGGGGGGCGCTGCGGGTCAACACGGCTCAGTCACGCCTTCCATTCCATGCCCAGCGATGCCGACTCGGGGCCGGGCGCGCCCTCGGCCGCCGCCTGCCTCTCACGGGCGTCCTGCAGGGCCGCCTCCAGCACCCCCTGCATGATCCGGTAGTTTAGGAACCAGAGCAGCGCGCCCAGCACCAGGACCAGCAGGCCGGCCCGGATAACGGCCATCCAAAGGGCGACGCCGGCCAGGATAGACAGCCCGACGACCGCCAGCCCGGTCAGCCCGACGACGAGCACGGAGAGGCCATACGCCCACTCCAGCAGGACCGGCGCCCGGCCCGCGGCCCGACGGCCCTTTTTCTCCGCCCGCACGGCGGGAACGGGTTGCCGGGTTGCGTCGCTCATCGCGCCCCCCCCTCGAGGGAGGCCGGATCGGCGTTCAGCAGCGCCCGCACCAGAGGCGCGGCGCTGGCCGGCTCCAGAGTGTCAAGCACGCCTGGGCCGGACGAGTAAAACAAGAGCGGCAGCCGGCTGCGCCAGGCAAGGTTGTACAGCGCGCCAAACGTCGCGGTCTCGTCAAGCTTGGTCAGCAGTAATCCTTTGAGGTCGAAAGCGCCGAAGGCCGAAACCGCATCGGCCAGGTCCTCGTCCTTGGCGGTGGCCGGCGCGACCAGGTAGGTCACGCGGGTGGGCAGCGCCGTCAACAACTCGCCCAGCTCCACCAGGCTCGCCTCGCGACGCGGATTGCAGCCGGGCGTATCAACCAGGATCAGGTCGGAGTCCTTCTCGGCGTCGGCGGCCTGGGCAAGCTCGGCGCCCGTGTATGCCACCCGCAGCGGCAGGCGGAGCGACTCGGCGTAGATGCGCGCCTGGGCGATGGCGCCGGCGCGGTAGGTGTCCGCGCAGATCCAGGCCACACGCAGGCCCAGGTTCCGGGTGTGGTGGGCGGCCAGCTTCGCGGCCATCGACGTCTTGCCGGAGCCGCTCGGTCCGACCAGGCAGACGACGCGCGGGCCGGCGCCGGGCCGCGCCGGCGATGCGAGCGCCGGACTGCCCCAGGCCCGCAGGTGGGCTTCCAGTTGTTGCTGGATATGCTCGCGGACGCGGACGCGGTCATCCTGGGCGCGCGGGTTGAGCGTCTCCGCGCATGTCGCCAGCACGGTCTGCGTCAGGCCGGTATCCAGGCCCTGCGCGCTCAGGTGAACGCGCAGCTCATCCAGGGCGGCCGGCCAGCGGGCGGGCAGCGGCGTCGGGTTCTGGCGCGCCGCCGGTTTGGGCGTCGGCGCTGCGGGCGCAGCCGATCGGGCCGTCTCGCGCCGGGCCAGGTCGATCCGCTCGAAAGATGGCGCGGCGGGTTTGGGCGCCCGCACCTCCGGCGTCGGCGTCGCGGCGACGGCCGACGGCATCGCCACCACCTCGATGACCGGCTTGCGCCAGACCTGCCAGGCGGGACCGTCCGGCACCTGTCGCACGGAGACGATCAGGGCCTCCGGTCCAAGCTCGGCCTGGATGGTGTTCAGGGCGTCCGCCATGTTGGCAGCCCGGAACTTGCGCGCCCCGGGGGCGGCGGGGGAAAGGGTGTCGGCGGTCATCGGACTCCTTCCGGAAGCTCCACCAGGCCATGGGCCTGCACCTGCGTCCCGGGGCTGATCTCTGAGAAAGCCAGGACCACCAGGTTGGGCAGCGAACGGTCAATCAGACGGCGCAGAGCCAGGCGCAGCTCGCGCGGGCAGAGCAGTACGGGCTGATGGCCGGCCTGGGCCAGGCGCTCCATCTGCTCACCGATACGCATCACGATCTGCTGCGCCACGGCGGCGTCGATCTGGAAACCCAGGCCGCGGTCGGCGGCGCCCAGGGACGCTTTGAGCATGGACTCGAGCTGAGGCGAGAGCGTGAAGACGTGCAGGCGGCCGTCTTCGGCGCGGTACTGGTTGGAGAGCGTGCGCGCAAACGTCTGCCGCACGGCCTCGGCCAGCACGTCGGGATCGCGGGTCACGCGGGCGGAGTTCGCCAGCACCTCCAGGATGCCGGCCAGGTCACGGATGGGCACGCGCTCGCGCAACAGGTTGCGCAGGACATCCTGCACATCGCCGAGCGTGAGCAGCTCGGGCACCAGACCGTTGACAACGGCGGGCGAGGTCTGCTTGAGCCGGTCCAGCATCTCCTGCACATCCTGGCGGCTGAGCAGCGAGGGCGCCTGGGCGCGCACGATCTCGGTCAGGTGCGTGCTCATCACGGTCAACGCATCCACGACCGTATAGCCCAGCAATTCGGCGCGGCCCTTTTCGGCCTCGCTGACCCACACGGCCGGGAGGCCGAAGGCCGGCTCGGTGGTGGGGACGCCGGGCACCGTCTCGCCGGTCTCGCCGGTCGGGATGGCCAGGTAGCGGTCGAGCATCAGGTCGCCGCGCGCCACCTCCTCGCCGCGGATCTTGACGCGGTAGGCGTTCGGCGCAAGGCGCAGGTTGTCGCGAATGCGGACCTTCGGCAGCACCAGGCCCAGCTCGGTGGCCATCTGGCGGCGGATGGCGGAGACGCGCCGCAGCAGGTTCTCCGGACGGTCGTCGCTCACCAGCGGGATCAGGCCGTAGCCGATCTCGACCTCCAGCGGGTCCACCACCAGCAGGCCCATCACTTCTTCCGGGCCTTCCAGTTCCGGGGCTTTGGGCGCCTCGGGCAGGGCGCGCGGGCGGCGCTCGTTGCGCCAGACGGCGTAGGCGGCCCCGCCCAGCGCCCCGCCCACCAGCAGGAACGGCAGCTTGGGCAGGCCGGGCACCAGCGCCAGGCCGGCGACAATCACGGTCACCACCACCAGCACGTGGAAATTCGAGAGCTGCTTGACGATGTCGGTGCCGAGCGAGCCGTCGGAGGCGGAGCGCGTGACGATCAGGCCGGAGGCGGTGGAGATGAGCAGGGCCGGGATCTGGATGATCAGTCCGGCGCCCACCGTGAGCAGCGTGTACGTCTGCAACGCGCCGAGCAGGTCCTGGCCGCGCTGGACGACGCCGATGACGAAGCCGCCGATGATGTTGACCAGGACGATGACCACGGCCGCCATGGCGTCGCCGCGCACGAATTTGCTGGAGCCGTCCATCGAGCCGTAGAAATCGGCCTCGGTCTGGATGGCGCGCCGCCGCGCGCGCGCCTCGTTCTCGTCGATGATGCCGGCATTCAGGTCGGCGTCAATGGAGAGCTGCTTGCCGGGCATCGCGTCCAGCGTGAAGCGCGCGGCGACCTCGGCCACGCGCCCGGCGCCGTTGGTGATCACCACGAACTGGATGATCATCAGCATCAGAAAGACCACCACGCCGACCACATAGTTGCCGCCGACCACCAGGTCGCCGAAAGTGGCGATCACCTTGCCGGCGTCCCCGCCCAGCAGGATGCTGCGGCTGGTGGCAATATTCAGCCCCAGGCGGAAGAGCGTCACCAGCAGCAGCACCGACGGGAAGGCGTTGAAGTCCACCGGGCGCGCGATGTACATCGCCAGCAGCATGATGCCCACCGAGAGCGCGATGTTGAGCGCGATCAACAGGTCCAGGACCAGCGGCGGCAACGGCACGATCATCAGGCCGATGATCAGCAGCAGGGCGACGACCAGCACGATGTCGCGCGAGCGCAGCAGCGAGCGCCAGTCGAACGGGGCCGGGGTGGTGAGAGCGGTCATAACAGCAGGCAGGTGGCAGGTAGTCGAAATCAGGTATTGGCTGCCGGCATGGAGGCCGGGGCCGGCAAGCGCTGCGCTTTAAGGCGATAGACAAACGCCAGGACCTCGGCCACGGCCCGGTACAGCTCGGGCGGCACCTCCTGGTCGATTTCGGCCAGGCGATACAGGGCGCGGGCGAGCGGCGGGTTCTCCACCACCGGCACGCCATGCTCTTTTGCCAGCTCGCGGATGCGCTGGGCGACCAGGGCCGCGCCTTTGGCCACCACCTGCGGCGCCGACATCTGCTCGCGCTCGTATTGGAGCGCCACGGCGAAGTGCGTCGGGTTGGTGATGACGACGTCGGCCTTGGGGACCTTGCTCATCATGCGCTGGCGCGCGATGCGGCGCTGCTGCTGGCGGATGCGCCCACGCAGGACCGGGTCGCCTTCCTGGCTCTTGTACTCTTCCTTGATCTCCTCCTTAGTCATGCGCAGCGAGCGCATCAGGGTCCAGCGCTGGTAGGCATAATCGGCGACGGCCAGCACCAGGTAGGCGGCGCCGGTGCGCAGGCCGAGGCCGTATGCCAGGTCCGCCCACGCCCGCAACGCCGGCTCCAGGCCGAGCTGGCTCAGCCCGAGCAGCTCGTTCAGGTGCTCATTCACGAAACTGTAGGCCACCCAGCCGACGATGGTCAGCTTGAGGAGCGCCTTGAGCAACTCCACCAGGCCGTGGGAGGAGAAGAGCCGCTTGAGGCCGGCCAGGGGATTGACCCGGCTGGCGTCGAAGAACGGTCGCTTGGAGCCCCACAGGAGGCCCGTCTGGGCCAGCGTGACGGCGACGCCGGCCGCCATCAGCCCAAACACGATCAGGGCCAACGGCGGCGCCAGGCGCAGGGCAGCCTCGGCGAGCCAGGCGCGCAGGTCGGCGCCGGTCAGCTCGCCGGTCGGCAGATGTGAAACGGTGTTCCGCATCATCGTCTGCAAAGCGCCCACCAGCGACGCCCCCGGTCCGTACACCAGCCAGAAGCCGGTGAGCACGGCGACCGCCGAGTTAAGTTCCAGGCTGCGGGCGACCTGGCCGCGCTCGCGGGCCTCGCGCAAACGTTTGGGAGTGGGGGCTTCGTTGCGTTCGGACATGGGGTGCTCAGGCGCCCAGCAGACCGAGCAGGCGCGGCCCCATCAGGCGCAGCAGGTCGCCGACGGTGGGAAGCAGGAGGGCCAGCGCCAGGGAGAGGGTCAACAGGCTCAACCCCACCTTGAGCGGCGCGCCGAGGAAGAACACCTGGACCTGGGGCGCCACGCGAGCCAGCAGGCCGAGGGCGAGATCGGCCATGAGCGAGGCGCCCACGACCGGCAGCGCCAGGAGCACGCCGACCACAATCAAGTCGGCCGTAAGCCGCAGCAGGCCATGCGCGCCCGCCGCCGGGTCCGCCAGCCACGCGGCGGGCAGAGGGCTGTTGAGCGGCAGGGCCGCAAAACTCTTCTGCGCCGCCAGGAGGAAAAGGTGATGACCATCGAGGACGAAGAACAGGAGCATGGCCGTCATCAGGAAAAGCTGGTCGAAGGCCGAGCCGGAGTTCTCAAACGTCGGGTTCAGGACGCGGCCCGCCCCAAAACCGCCCCCCAACCCCATGAGCTCGCCGGCTGTCTGGAGCGTCCCAAACGTGAGGGCCGCCGCAAACCCGGCCAGCGTGCCGACCAGGAGCTCGCGTCCGAGCGCCAGGCCCAGGGCGAGGGCCGGCAGGCTGGGAGCGTCGGGCGGGAGCGGTTGCCAGGGGAGGAGGACGGCGGTGAGAAGCAGCCCCAGGCCGATCCGCACCTGAGGCGGGATGCTGCGTCCGCCGAGCACCGGCACCGGGACCAGCATGGCCATCAGCCGTGTGAAGGCAAGCAGGAAAAGCTGGGCCTGAGCGACGGAGACGGTCATCGTGATGAACGGCAACGGCAGAGAGCAGAGCGCCCGGCATGCCCGCTGGCATGCGTCACCGTCCACGATAGCGGCGCGGGATGGGATTGTCAGTAAATGGGCGATGAAGCGGCTGTAAAGGGGGGCTAAATTCCCGGGCGACCCCTCAAGACCGGCCGAGGGCCGCCGAGGCGGGCGGAGCTGCTGGATGGCCGACAGCCTCCAGAAAGGCGGACACGACGCGCGGGTCAAAATGCCGGCCGGCGTCGGCCCGGAGGCGCTCGAAGGCGATCTCCGGCGGCAGGGCGGATTTATAGGGGCGGGAGGCCGTCATTGCGTCGAACGCATCGGCGACGGCGAAGATGCGAGCCGCCAGGGGGATGGCTTCTCCGGACAGGCCATCCGGGTAACCGGTGCCGTCCCATTTCTCATGATGATGGAGCACCACCGGCAGCGACGAGGCCAGGAAATCGACCGCGCTCAGAATCTCGTAGCCCAGTTGCGGATGCCGCCGCATCACGCCCCACTCCTGGGCGGACAGAGGGCCGGGCTTGCGCAGGATCGAGTCGGGGATGCCGATCTTGCCGACGTCGTGCAGCATGGCGCCCAATTCCAGCGCGGTCAGGTCGGCCGGCGCCAGGCCGAGCGTCCGGCCGATGGTCAGGGCGCAATCCGTGACGCGCAGCGAGTGCTCCTCGGTCTCCGTGTCGCGCAGGTCGAGCGCGCGGGACAGCGCCACCAGCGTGCTGTGATACGCCTGCTCGATCTGCTCGCGGTGCGCGCGCTCCACCTGATACAGGACGCGCAAATCCTGAGCATAGGACAGCAACTGGGCCTCGGTCGCGGCCAGGCGCTGCTGGCAGGCGCGCAGGGTTGAAGAGGCGAGATCGGTCGGGCCGCCAGCAAACATCAGGCTGTCTCTCTCGCCGGCCCGGCCTGCGGCAAAGCCAGGCGGACTTTCTCAACCAGAAGGCGCGCGTCGATGGGCTTGACCACAAAATCGCTGGCTCCAGCCGCGATGGCGCGTTGCACGATTTCCCGCAGGCCGAGAGCGGAAATGACGATAATGGGCAACTGCTCGCCGAAGCGGGCGCGCAAGTCACGCAGGACGTCCAGACCGCTGCGGCGCGGCAGCAGCAAGTCGAGCAGCACCAGGCGCGGCGGCCGCCACTCGGCCAGCGCCAGCGCCTCGACGCCGTCCGCGGCCAGGATGACGTCGAGCGACGGGTCCAGGCCGG
>DAOUAB010000203.1:0-4753 GCA_034434015.1 Anaerolineales bacterium | reverse complement strand
CCAGGTAAGAGAAGGTCGAGAACGTCCCCTGCAGGCGCTGGTAGGAGCCGAACAGGCTGATGTTGGGCGCGATGGACAGCGCGGTGGAGACTAAGTAGGCGACGGTCAGCGCCGCCACCGGCGCGAGCAGCGGCAGTTGGCGCCAGCCGGCGCGGGTGCGCCACCACCCGGCCGGCACGTTCTCATAGCGCGGGCCGCCCTCGGCGGCCAGTTTCACCAGCCAGGCCGCCAGCGCCGCCAGCGCCAGCGAGCGCACCAGCGCGATCTTGTCCGGCTCGAAGACGCGCGACGAGTAGATGTTGAAGAACAGCGGGGCCACGATGAGGGCCAGCAGCCAGGCGGCCTCCATCACCCCGTCGGCGAAGCGGCTGAGACGGTTGGGCATGGCGGTATCTTACTCGTGATAGGCGCGCGGGCCAAGAGCGAGGACTTCGCGGTAAACCTGCTCGACGCGTTCGACCATGGCCTCGACGGCGAATTCCTGGACGGCGCGGGCGCGGCCGGCGGCGCCGAAGCGGCGGCGCAGCTCCGGGTCGGCGAGCAGGCGGCCCAGCGCCTCGGCCAGCGCCTCGGGCGAGCGCGGCGGGACGACCAGGCCGGTGACCGCGTGCTGGACGACGTACGATGTGCCGGTGCCGATCTCGGTGGTGACGCACGGGAGGCCGCTGGCCATGGCCTCCACCAGCACGGCGCCGAACGACTCGGCGCGGGATGTGGACGGCAGCACGAAGACGTCGGCCGAGCGATACAGGGCCGGAAGCTCGTCGTCGGGCACGTCCCCCAGGAAGCGCACCTGCTCGCCCAGGCCCAGCGACGCGCTCAGCGCCTCCCAGGCCGCGCGCATGGGGCCGCCGCCGGCCACCACCAGCCGCGGCCGGCCGGGCACGTGCGGCAGCGCGCGCAGCAGATCGTCCAGGCCCTTGTAATGGCGCAGCCGGCCGACGAACAGCAGCGTGGCCGTCGCCGCCGTCGGCCGGGGGGAGGTTGAGGGCGCAAACCGTCCGACATCGACGCCCAACGGCACGACCGCGATCCGGTCCTGGACGTGGCGCAGCCAGGGCGAGGTGCGCGCGAAGTCAGGCGTCGTCGCCAGCACGCGCCCGGCGCGCGCCAGGAGGGCGCGGAACAACGGCCCGTAGAACGCCATGATCAGGCGTTGCGCGGCGCGGGTCACGTCCGCCTGATAACTGACCACGTACGGCCGGCCGCGGCCCGCGCTCCACTGCGCCACCTCGCCGACCGGGTAGGGGGATTGGAGATGGGTGATATCCGGCCGCAGCCCACCAAGGACGCGGAACAGGTCCAGGCTGAGCGGCGTGGAGGCGACCGTCGCCCAGCGCCCGGCCCGGATGACGCGCACACCGTTCAACCCGGACTCCGCCGTGCGCGGGCCTGGACCCGTGACCAGGACGGTCACCGTGTGGCCGCGCCGCGCCTGGGCCTCGGCCAGCGCCCGGATGTGGTTCTCGATCCCGCCGACCACGGGGGCGTAATCCTTGTAAAGATGGAGGATGTGCATGGCGGGCAGTAATCAGCGACCAGTGATCAGCTTATAAGTCTCCAGCGTCTGCGCCGCCGTGCGCGCCCAGGAAAACGCCTGCGCGCGGGCCAGGCCGCGTTCGCGCAGAGTCTCCAGCCGGCGTGGGCTGTCAAGCAATTCGGCCAGCGTCCGGGACATCGCGGCCGTGTCGCGCGGATCGAAATAGGCGGCCGCGTCCTGCGCCAGCTCGCGCAGGACCGGGATGTCCGAGGCCGCCACCGGCGTCCCGCAGCCCATGGCCTCCAGCACCGGGAAGCCGAAGCCCTCCACCAGCGCGGGCTGCACATACAGCGTCGCGCCGCCGTAGAGCAGGGGCAGTTGTTCATCGGGCACGCGGCCCAGGAAGCGGGCGCGGTCCGGGGCCTGCGCCGCGACGGCCCGCGCCTCGGGATAGCGCTCATCCGGCGGCCCGGCGATCACCAGCGGCGGCGCGCCCTCCGGGAGCCGGGCGCACGCGCGGATCAGGGCCGGCAGGTTCTTATGCGGCTTGAGGCTGCCCACGTACAGCAAATAACGCTCCGGCAGGCCGTGCTCGGCCCGGAACTGGCCGACGGCCTGCGGCCCGGAGGGCGCGAAGTGCGCGGCCAGGCCCGGCGGCGTGACGCTGATCCGGTCGGCGGCCAGGCCGAAGCGCCGGGCGAAGTCGTCGCGCGCCGCCCGGCTCAACGTCAGGACCCGCGCGGCGGTGTGGAACGCCAGGCGATGGGCGGCCCGGTAGACGAGGCGCTGCGCGGCCGTGAAGCCGGCGCGGACCTGGAGCGGGATGAGGTCGTAGACCGTGACGACGGTGGGCACGCCGGGTGCGTAGGGCATCAGGTAGTACGGCGAGTGGTAGAGGCGCGCGCGCCGGCGGCGCAGCTCCGCCGGGAGCGCCCATTGCTGGGCCAGGCCCCGCGGCGTCAACGCGGTCGTGATCCGATGGGTGGATAGACCTGACAGGTCGAACTCCGGCCCGGTCGGCCGGGCGGGGACGATCAGCGTCAGGTCCGTGAGGGCGGCCAGCGCGCGCGCCAGCTCGAACGTGTAGCGCCCGATGCCGGGGTATCGAGGGGTGGCCGTGCGAGCGTCGAAGATGAACAAGGTTCAATTCTCAAGTGCCAAGCCCAACTGCCGGTAAACCTCCAAAGTCGCCCTCGCCGCCGCCGCCCACGTGAACCCCGCAGCGCGGGCCAGGCCGCGGGCGCGCAGGTCGGCGCGCAGGGCCGGATCAGTCAGGACGCGGCCCAGCGCCTCGGCCCAGGCGCGCGCGTTGCCCGGCGGCAGCAGCAGCCCGGCGTCGCCGACCACCTCCGGCAGGCTGGCCGCGTTTGAGACGACCACCGGCGCGCCGCACGCCATCGCCTCCAGCGGCGGCAGCCCGAAGCCCTCAAAGACCGACGGGTAGGCGAAGGCCGCGGCGCAGTTGAGGAGCGCCGGCAGGTCGGCGTCCGGCACGTAGCCCGTCAACGTGACGTGCGGCTCCAGGCCCAGCGCGCGCAGGCGCTCGAAGATGCCGCCGAACAGCCAGCCCCGCCCGCCGGCCAGCACCAGCCCGACCTCCGGCTGGCTGCGCCGCAGTTGCGCGTAGGCCTCCAGCAGGGTGACGATGTTCTTGCGCGGCTCCAGCGTGCCGACGCACAAAATGAAGCGTTCAGGCAGGCGGTACTTCTGCCGGACGGCGGCGAGGGCGGCCGGGTCCGGCATCGGCCGGAAGCGCGGCTCAACGCCCTCCGGGATCACGACGAGTTTTTCGGGCGGCAGGCGGTAGAAGCGCAGCGCGTCCCGGCGCGTGTTCTCGGAGACGCAGATCACGCGGTCGGCGCGGGCCAGAAAGCGCGGCATCATCACCGTCAGGTAGAGCCGGTTTTGGAGCAGATGATATTGCGGGAAGAGCCGGTAGGCTGTGTCGTGCAATGTGAACACGCTGCGCGCGCCGGGGATGACGGGCAGCAGGTGCTCGGTGGCGTGGAAGAACGAGACGCCCGGAAACGCGCGCCGCAGGTCCGGCCCGCCGAAGTACGACCAGGCCGCGCGCAGGCGCCAGCGTTTGCGCGGCAGGGCGGCCGTGAACGTCCTCAGTTCATTCAGCGGCGGCGGCAACTGCCCGTCGCGCGGGTCGTTGACGAAGGCCGCCAGCGGTGCGCCCAGGTCCAGCAGGGCCTGCGCCAGGCTGGCCGCGTAGCGCCCCAGCCCGGCGCGTTCGTGGGCGGCGGCGGAGAGGTCGAAACAGAGGGTCATGGTCCCTGACCGCGATACAACTGACGGAACTGGCGGGCGGCGCGCGCCCAACTGAAGCGCTGCGCCTGCGCCAGGCCGCGCGCGCGCAACTCCGCGCGCAACGCCGGGTCCGTCGTGATGCGTTGCAGCGCCTCGGCCCAGGCGCGCGCATCGGTCGGCGGCAACAGCCGGGCGGCGTCCCCGGCGACCTCCGGCAGGCTGGCGACCTCTGAACACAACACGGGCGCGCCGCAGGCCATCGCCTCCAGCACCGGCAGCCCAAAGCCCTCGTACAACGATGGAAAAGCAAAGGCCTCGGCCAGCGAGTATAACGCCGGCAGGTCCTCATCGGGGACGAAGCCGAGCGCCCGCACCTGGGGGCCGGCCTCGGCCAGTTGCCGGCGCAAGGCCGCCGTCCGCCAGCCGGCGCGGCCCGCCAGCACCAGGGCCACCTCGGGCAGTTGGGCGGCGGTGAACGCCTTCAGCAGGGTGACCAGGTTTTTGCGCGGCTCCAGGGTGCCGACGAACAGGATGAAACGCGGCGGCAGGTCGTAGCGCCGGCGGACGGCCGCCAGGGCTGAGGCCTCGGTCACCGGCGCAAACTCCGGGCCGGCCGCGCCGTAGACGACGTGCACGCGTTCGGGCGCCAGGCCGTAGAGCCGCAGCGCGTCGGCGCGGGTGGACTCCGAGACCGCCACGATGTGCGCCGCCGCCCGCAGAAAGCGCGGCGTCATCCATTGCAGGTAGACGCGGTTGAGCAGGCTGTGTGTCTGCGGCAGGAGCGCAAAGGTCAGGTCATGCAGGATGAAGACCGTGCGCGTCCCCGGCAGATAGGGCAGCACGAAATCGCTGGCGATAAAGACGTCGGGCGCGCCGGCGAGGCGGCGTTGTGACAATCGCAACAGGTGGGCCAGGGCGACCTGCGCGCGCCAGGCCTTGTTGGACCGGGCATAAGCCAGGAGCGGCAGCGGCAGGTCGGCCAGGGGCCGCCGCCGCGCGTCGACGCCCAGCGCCACC